>JAVERU010000075.1:0-15450 GCA_034006965.1 Tenuifilaceae bacterium | reverse complement strand
GCTGCAGGAGGAGCAGTTTTTGCTGTGGCCAGCAAATTTGTTATCAACAAGATAAAACTTGCATACGAGGGGCTTTACCCCGTGCTAATGATTGGGTTAATGTTTATAACCTTCTCGTTTACTGACTTTATAGGTGGTAACGGATTTTTAGCCATATACCTTTGTGCGTTGTATTTAGGAAACCAGGAGATTATGCATAAGCGCACCATTATGAAGATGTACGATGGTTTGGCGTGGCTTATGCAGATTGTACTATTCCTTACCCTCGGACTACTAGTTAATCCATCGCAAATAATTCCCGTAATAGGGCTTGGACTTTTGGTATCAGTATTTCTAATCCTTGTGGCAAGACCCGTGGCGGTACTCGCGAGCCTATTGCCTTTCCGTATGGCTGTGCGCAAAAAGTTTTACATATCATGGGTTGGCCTAAGGGGTGCTGTGCCCATTGTGTTTGCCACATACCCTTTAATAGCTGGTATCGATAAGGCGGGTATAATTTTCCATGTGGTATTCTTTGTGGCGTTAACCTCGGTTATTGTTCAGGGTACAACGCTACCCATCCTAGCCAAGTGGTTCCGTGTTGCACTTCCCGAGAAGCTGAAACCCCTGGGTCCGGTGGAGGTGTTCCTGTCGGAGCAAGAGAAAACGGCATACGCCGAGGTTAAAATCCCTGAGGGTTCGCATGTAATAAACAAAAAGATAGTGGATTTGAACTTCCCCAACTCGGCCATAATCGCCATGATAAAGCGCGATGGTAAGTACATAACCCCCAACGGCTCCACCGTTATTAATGAAGGTGATGTGCTGGTTATCCTTTGCAACCAGAACAACGGAATGCAAGAGGTGCAGGCTTGCCTGAATATCAAATTTTAAGACAATCAAACTTGTATACTACTTACTTTTAGCTACATTTGGTATATCAATTATACCGATATGGCCAGATCATTTTATACTCATAAAGTAAAGTTTTTTGACAAGCCCTTTTATCGTGCCGATGGGTTCTCTACTTCAAGAACAGCACAGGTAACTCTTCTAAATACGGATGGTAAAGTGTTGGAAGAACTTTACCTTGCCATACCAAGCATTGAGGAGATTTATGATAATATTGGAAATAACCAACCTCTCAATTTGGATGATTGCTATTTATATGGTTTTTCTCTTACTGCATGTCGACGTTACTTGTTAAAGGACAAATTTTCTCGAATAGAAATAAAACACTTCTCAGCTCAAAATGCCTTCTTTTATTCAGGGTTTGATGTTGATTTTTCATACGCTACCATTTGTGGTGACTCTTTTATGCTCTCCAATGCAACGATTGTTGGAGCATCGTTTAATTTTTCCGATGCTGTTTTTAAAACCAACGATGTGTTGTTTAACGATATGTTTATAAAGGTGGATAGGATGGATATGAACCGTTGTCGGTTTGAAGGTAAGGTGATTAATTTCAAGAATACCTCTTTCTCTCCTGGGTGTAAAGACTTTCAGGATACTGATTTTGGTGAGGGAAAGGTGGTTTTTACCAATACAGATTTTGGTGACGGGAATGTATCTTTTGTCAATACGCAGTTTAACGATAGTGATGTTAGTTTTAAGGTTGCCCGCTTTGGCGAAGGTAAAGAAGATTTTCGCTACGCCAAGTTTGGTAGTGGAGCTGTTTCATTCGATCAAACTGATTTTGGTCCTGGTCGTATCGATTTTAGAAATGTAGAATTTGGTGAAGGCCGAACTAGTTTCAACCGTTGTCAGTTTTTTCAAGGCGAGGTTACTTTTGAGGGTGCTCAGCTCAAACAGGGGAAAATAACATTCTTGAAGTCAACGTTTGGAGCGCAAAATATTTCGTTTGAATTGTTTGAGGGTATTCAGGCCGATATGACCTTTGAGAAGGTGATCTTTCCGGGGAGTGTAAATTTTTCCAATGGTCAGTTTAAAAAGTTAACATTTAATCGATGCCAGTTTAATGGTACTCTGAACCTTAATGTAGAAGTAGCCCAGGAGATTGATCTGTGGGGATGCATTACCCGTGATATCATTGATTATTACTCGTTTGGTGAAAGTCCTAAGGTCGATATTTTTAATATAACAGGACTCCGATTACTAGGGAAACTCTATGTTCAATGGGAGGCTAATGGTATTAAATCGATGATTTATAAACAGCGCAATACATCCATTGACGAGAAAGCCTCATAGTTCAGAATTCTCAAGGAGAATTTCAATGGATTGGGGCGTTACGAAGACGAGGATAAATCTTACGTGGAGTATATGCGGTGTGTTCAGAAGAATATCCTCAGTAAAGATTTGAATTCTACCTGGATTGGTAAAGTAATTGCTTACCCAAAATACTACTCCAAAGTTCTAGTATTCGATTGGATGGGGCTTTACGCCACTTCTCCAGCCCGAGTTATTACAAGTATTTTGGTAGTTCAAGTAATCTTCTCGTTTCTTTACTCGTTTTTTACAATTATTGGTATTGGTGATGTAGTTAGTGACCTTAACCCAGAACCTCTACTTTTTTTCAAGTCACTGTATATCTGCGTTATTACTTTTTTTACTATAGGCTACGGCGAGTTTATCCCTTTAGGGTACTCAAGGATACTCAGCGGTGTGTTAGGCTTTATGGGAGTATTCCTAATGTCCTACTTTACTGTGGCTTTTGTACGTAAAATTCTGCGATAACATATGTTGCCTGCTAGTAATTCCCCCTTCTTATCATCAGCAGGGCAATAATATTGAATATTTCGAGACGTCCCAATAGCATATTGATGGTTAGCACAAACTTGCCCAGCGAAGGAATGGTGGCATAGTTGGACAACGAGCTAACCTCGCCAAAACCCGGGCCAACATTTCCTATGGTTGCAATGGAAGCACTAAAGGCAGTATACAAATCCACATCGAGAATTGTAAGGATAGCCGTTGTGGCGAACAGGGTTACAAAATATAGGATGAAAAAGACCAGGGTCATCGTTTCTAACTGGTCGCTAATAGGCCGATTATTTATCCTAAGAACTACAATGGCCCTAGGGTGTTGTAGTAGAGTTAGCTGTTTTTTTAACGATTTAAAGAAAAGGTAAACTCTATCAAATTTTAATCCTCCCGATGTCGATCCCACCATGGCACACTGAATGGTAAAATATATTAGGATGATGTGAGCAAAGGGGGGCCAGAATGCACTGTCGGCCGTGGCAAAGCCAGTGGTGGTTCCCAGCGAAATTACCTGAAAGGCACCGTACCTTAGCGATTCCCATAGGCTGTAGGTTCCTGACAGGTATAGTTTGCCCGAAACAAGGACGATTCCAATTGCTAACACCACAATGAAGGCTCTTACTACGGGTGATTTGAAAATATTTTCCGATTTGAGGGTTAAGGTGTTGTACAAAAGGCCAAAGTGTATCCCCGATAAAACCATAAAAACCATTATGATGATATCTATGGAGGGGCTATTGAATCCAGCAACGCTGAGGTTCTTAGTCGAAAATCCACCAGTGGCTATGGTGGCGAAGGAGTGGTTAATGGCATCAAAAACGCTCATGCCTGCTAGGGCGAGCGCTATGGTTTGAGCTAGGGTAAGCCCAACATAAACAATAATGAGCACGTGAATTATTTTCCGGGCCTTGTACCTAAAGTTGAACTTTGAGAGTTCGCTCATTTCGGCATTTAGCAGGGTAAGGCGTGAGCTGGTGGAGTGGGGTAGAATAAGAAGCACAAACATGATTACACCTACACCTCCAATCCAATGGGTAGCCGAGCGCCAAAAGAGGAGCCCTTTGGGGAGCCCCTCGATATTGTTGAGGATGGACGATCCGGTTGTGGTAAACCCCGACACGCTCTCGAACCAGGCGTTGATTAGCGAGAACTCACCACCCCACATAAGGTAAGGGAGCATACCCATCAGGCAGGTGATTACCCAACCCCCAACCACAATTACAAGCCCCTCCGAAAAGCTAATCTCGTCATGGCGTTCAACAAAAATAAATGGGAATACCCCAAATATAATGCAGATTAGCCCGCTGAACAGTAGGGGGATTGAAGAGGTTTCTGAATAAGCAAATGAAATTGCAGCGGAGAGCAAGAGAAATGCCGAGTTGAACAGCAGCACATACCCAATAAACTTGATAATTACCTCTTTTCGCATGCCCTACTTTTTTTGCTCATCATAGAACTTCACCAGCCTTGTAATAAGATTGTTTACCTCAACCTCAATCTTTTTTATTTCATCTTCCGATTTGATGTTTGACCGCAATTGCCTTTCGCGAGGGGTGAATGTTCTTATTGATTCGGATAGCGAGCTAAGCGGCGTGATGTAGTATTTAGATATGAAGAAGCTGAGTAGTAGTGAAAATACCAGTGCTCCCACAATGGCAACAATTCCAGGCATTATGGCTCGGTGCGATTTTTCTTTTAAAATAGTTGCCTCTTCGTGCATGCTGCTTTGGTTAAGGCTCATAAGCTTATCAACGGCATGCTTAACATCAAGGAAACTCTGATAAATTTCGCGATGGTACCACTCCATTCCTCTTCCGTGGTAATTATTGCTAAGGGTGTTGTTTAGCTTGTTGCTAAACTGCTCGTACTTTTCGGAGATAATGCTTATGTAGCTATCCTCGTTGGCCTCGGTAATATTGTTGGTGGCAGTTTCGAGCGCTTGGTCAAATGTTGCCCTTGCAGATGCAATTATCTTACGCCCCTCTTCCTTTTCGCCAAGCAGATATAGTAGTACTCCACTATCGGTTCGCTCTAGCGATTCGAGCATGGTGCGTGTGGCCTCGATGGTTTTGTAGTTGTCTTCAATTAAAGCGTTTACCGAGCGGCTAAGCTTTAAAAATTCAACTACCGAAACTGCACCAGCCACGGTAAGTAGGGCTACTAGCAGCATGAATCCAGCAAGTATTTTCAGCTTAAGGCTATTTTTCATGGTTAGGTAATTGTGTTGGGGGTATAGACAAAACTATTGCGCAAAGTTAAGTGACTAACCTAATCATTGTTCTTGCCTCGTTGTTTTTTTTTAATTATTTACAAGGACTTCTCGTTTAGGTAGATAGGTACGAATATTAAAGGTAGTGCATTAGCCTTATGAACACCTCTTTTTGACCCTACTCGTGGTGTGACAATATTAAAATGGATTTTCCTAAATAAGGTAGTTCAATCAACCCATTTGCCTGCCTTTAGCAGCCTGCCAAGTCTATAATTCAATTACCATCCGCATAGTAGTAAGTCGATACATTGTAGCATTAAGCTTTCGCTTCACCTTCTGTGCCTTTGCTTTCCTTTTTACTTTTGATGTACTCGCTGGGTTTTACTCCAAAAAAGCTGTGGAAGCTGCGCGAGAAGTGGGAGAGGGAGGTAAAACCCGTTTCGAAGGCTATCTCCTTAATTGTACCTGAGCTACCCTCAATTAGCTGTGCAGCCTTTTGTAATCTGATTTTGCGAACAAAATCGCTGGGCGATTGCCCCGTTATCTTCTTCATCTTTCGGAAAAGGTGTACCCTACTCATCCCTACCGCATTGCTGAGGAACTCTGCTGATAGCTCGGGGTTTGATACCTGCTCATCAATAATTGCCATAATGCGCTCCATCAATTTCTGATCGGCCGATGAAACCTTAACGTTTGGAGCATTAATGTTTCCTCCTGGGCTGTAGCTTATCTTAAGCCGTTCGCGGTTGGCTATTAGGTTTTTAATGTTTTTTGCTAGAATATCGGCGCTGAATGGCTTGATAAGGTAAGCATCAGCACCTATCTCCAGGCCCTCGGCCATATCTTCCTCCTGCGATTTTGCCGTAAGCAGGATAACCGGAAGGTGAGAGGTTTCTGGGTTCGACTTCAGCCGTTTGCATAGCGTTATGCCATCCATCACGGGCATCATCACATCGCTAACTATAAGGTTTGGCATTTCTTGAAGAGCTTTCTCGTATGCTTCTTTTCCGTTGGTTGAGGTGGTAATATGGTAACATCCTTCCAATTCATCTTTTATGTATTCAAGCATTTGAGGATCATCGTCAACCACTAGTATTTTTGCCTTTGGCTTTCGTTTCGATTTGGCATCAACACTCTTCTCATCCTGCTGTTCGTTAGGTTCAAGGTATTCGAGGCTTTTAATATCCTCAGCGGTTAGCCCCGGGTGCTCGTCTGTGCTAGCAATTTCAACTTCGGTTACGTGAGCATTACCAAGCCTAACCATGATATGGAAAATACTGCCCGACATATCGGTTCTATTCTCTGCAAATATTTTTCCCTGTTGAAGTTCTATTAGCGACCTTGATAGGTGAAGGCCAATACCCGTTCCAGTTTTCGATGACTGTTCATCTACTTGGTAAAACCGATCAAATATTCTATTTAGCTTATCTTCAGCAATCCCTGGCCCTGTGTCGGCCACAGTAATTTGTGCGAACCTAACGTTTGGATCCTCGGTGGGGAGGATTACATTTGTTTTTATTCCAATTTCGACCACCCCATTGTTTGGTGTGTATTTAAAGGCATTGGAAAGAACGTTGAAAAGCACTTTGTCAAAATTGTTCGGGTCAACCCATACCATCAGCTCGTTTAATGTTCGGTCGAAAGTGAACTTGATATTCTTCTTCTCCGCCACGTAATCGAAATTTTGCATAATATCTGCAATAAAGCCAATAAGGTCGGTTTGAGAATACTTAACCACCACCTGCCCCCTGTCTATTTTGCGGATATCGAGCAGCTGGTTAACCAAGCGCATGAGCCTATGGGTATTCTTATTCATCATCACGAAGCTCTTGGCCAGCTTCGGATCCTTGTTCTCAGTCATTAACTTCTCTAGAGGGCCAGCAATAAGCGTGAGGGGCGTTCTTATTTCATGCGAGATATTGGTGAAGAACTGTAGCTTTGCTTCGTTGAGCTTTTCATGTTGCTCATGCTGAATTACCTCATGTCGATGTCGAATAATCCCACGTATATAAAGGTACACGAAGTAGGCTAGCAAGAGTCCAAAAGAGTAGTATATGGCCTTAAACCACCAGGTTGACCACCAAGGTGGGGTGATGATCACCAATAGCCTTCGCGTATCGGAGAAATTATCGTTATCGGTGGCACGTATTTCAAAAGCGTAGTTGCCGGGCTCAAGGTTTGTGTAGGTAGCCCTGCGGTTCAGCACCCCTGTAGTGTTCCAGCCCTTGTCGAAACCTAAGAGCCTATACTGATACGATATCCGTTCTGGGTTATTAAAGCCAATGGTTGAGAACTCAAGGCTAAAGTTTTTATGGTGCCACTCAAGTTTAAGGCTATCGGTGTTGTCAATGGTTTTTCGGAGGATTACTTTACCGTCAAATTTCTCATTAATATGCACCGATCGGTTGTGTAGGATTAAATCGGTGAAGTAGACCTCAGGAATATACTGATCTCGGATTATGTGCTCTGGCGTAAACCAGGTGATACCGTTAATCCCGCCAAAAAAGAATTCACCGTTTCTGGTTTTTAGCGCCGAGTTTCTGCGGAACTCATTCCCCTGCAGCCCATCATGCACGTAGTAGTTTTTAAAAGTCTCGTCGGGGGTTGAGAAGCATGAAATTCCATGGTGAGTCGATACCCAAAGCTGCTCATTGCTGTCCTCAAGAATTGCACAAATAACGTTGTTGCTGAGCCCATCATCGGTTGTGAAGACCCTCGATGTATCGGTGCGCTTGTCGTAGCGTACCAAGCCATCGTTGGTTCCAATCCATATATTCTTTTTAGAGTCTTCTGTTATATTGTAAATTATATTATTAGGAAGAAATCCATTGGCTTCGCTAAGGGTTCTAAATGTTTGGTTTTCGGGGTTGTATACGCTAAGCCTATTGTATGTTCCCATCCAAATTAACCCTTCGCTATCGCAAAAAATGGTATTTACCCAGTTATTGCAAAGGCTGTTCTGGGGCTGTAGTGCATTATTGGTAAATCTAGTGAATACACCTGTTTGTGGATTTAGCATATTGGCACCTCCGCCGCTAGTTCCAATCCATAGGTTTCCCTTGTTGTCCTGGGCGATGAAGTTTACCTTATCGTTTGAGAGGGTGTTCTCATCCAGCTGGTTATGGTTGTAGTGTTTGATTCGATTTGATCTGGGATCAAACATGAAGAATCCATCCAAGGCTGTTCCCACCCACACCTTATTCTCATTATCTATAAAGATTGATGTTATGGCGTTTGACGATACCTGATTGTTACTCCTCGAGTGTAATACCTTATCTATTCGATTCGTTGTAATATTAAAAGAGTATATACCGTCGGAGTCGGTTCCAATCCAAATTTCACCACCTCGATCTTCGGCTAGGGTTGTTATGCATCCCGACCCCAGGTCTTGGTTGCCTGGTTGTTGGTAGGTTATACTGTTAAAATGGTTAGGCTTTCCGGGGATAAGGACAACCCCCTTGTGGTAAACTCCTAGCCACAAATTTCCTTCGTGATCCTCGGTAATGGAGTGAATTTTTGATTTGCTAATATCAAACTTGGTAAGGGTAACCTGTTGGGGGGCGAGTACGCTTGTTTCGTTATTCATAGCCCAAAGGCCAAGCCCATCGGTACCAACCCATAGGGTGTTTTTGCTGTCTAGGAATAAGCTGCGGATTGGTAGCGTAGTTTTATCGCCTATGGAGGTGGGTACAATATGAAACGAACTATCCGTTTCTGCAAAGCGGTTTACACCTCCATTTATGGTGCCAACCAGAATATTTCCATTCATATCCTCAGCAATAGATGTGATGTAGTTGCTGCTAAGGCTTTTCCCGTTATCTGCCTTGCGTTGAAACTGCGATAGCTTGTTCGATTTGGTGTCGAAAAGATTTAACCCCTCATTCTCGGTTCCAATCCAAAGTCTTTCCTGCGAATCTAAGTATAGGCATTGCAGAAACTCGCTGCTAAGTTGTAATGTTAATTCAATGTTGGTGTATCCAATGTTTGATTCTGGCTTAACTACAGCCAGCCCTTGTCCTGAGGTGGCTACTATAATATCTCCATTGTTTGCCTGTACTATGGATGTTACGTGTGGCCTAAGTCGTAACGTATCGCGATATAAAACAACCTCTTTAAAAGCACCACTTTGTGGTTTGTATACCATAAGGCTGTTAATACACCCAATCCATAGGTTGCCGGTATTGTCCCTGTATAGTGTTCGGACAAAATTGCTAGTAATAGAAGTGGTGTCGTTGGGTTGGTTTCGGTAGTTAATAAACTTAAGCCCATCGAATCGGTTAAGCCCATCCTCAGTCGAAATCCAAATAAAACCCTTATCATCCTGCGCAATGCTGGTAATCATACTGTTCGAAAGATCGCGATCGGAGGTGTAATGCTTAACCGGTTGCCCATTTAGGCAAAGTACAATAACTAGGCAAAGGTTAAGTATAACAAATCGTAACATTAAGCTAAGTTTTTATGCATGGAAACGATTGCGCTTTTCCAGATGCAATATATGAATAATTAGCTTAGATTTAACAAATGCAACCAGCGGTAAAGCATATGTAACGAAAGTGCAACTCGTGTAACGAAATTACAACTCTGTGTAACCACATTTTGGTAACCCATAGAGGTAAGGGTGTATTTTTATAAGCGTTAAAAGATCCTAAAAAATTTTAAAATTTGTTTAACCTAAAAATGCTTAAGATGAAATTACTACACCTTATTAAAAGGGCGATAGGATTAACACTCTTTGCGCTTCTTTTTTCTGGGTTTAGCTTATGGGCACAAAACATAAGTATCCAGGGAAATGTGAAAGACGAAACGGGAGAGAACCTTCCCGGTGTGAATATTTTCATTATGGGAACTCAGATAGGCGTAGTTACCGATGAAAATGGTAATTACACCATTGAGGCACCAGAAACAGGTGTGCTTGTGTTCTCATTCGTCGGCTACAAGAGCCAGAGTATTCCTATTCAAGGCCAGAATGTAATCAACGTAGTTCTCGGCGAGGATGTTGTAGGTCTCGATGAGATTGTTGTGGTTGGTTACGGTTTTCAAAAGAAAAGCGACATTACCGGATCGATTACATCGGTAGATGTGTCGAAAATCCGCGATGTGCCTTCACCTAGCATTATGCGAGCGCTTCAGGGAAAAGCGGCAGGTCTCGAGATACAAAACCTGTCAACCCGCCCTGGAGGTAGCACCCAAATTCGTATTCGGGGTAACCGCTCGCTGTCGGCTTCCAACGAACCCCTTATTGTAGTAGATGGTATTCCTTTTGGCGGTACCCTCAACGACATTAGCTTGGACGATATCCAGTCCATTGAGGTTCTTAAGGATGCATCGGCCACAGTGATTTATGGTTCGCGCGGATCGAATGGTGTTATCATTATCACTACTAAGCGGGGGGCTATTGGCGACCTAAGAATATCGTACAACGGCTATCAAGGTATTACCAATGTAACGCGTAAGTACGAGGTATATAATGCTGAAGAGTTTGTAAGGCTCCGTTCGGCAGCAGGATACACCAACTACTTACCCACCGAGAAGGAGTCGTTACTTTTGGGCCGCGAAACCGATTGGCAAGATTTGATATACCAAACCGGTATGAGCTCAAACCATGAAATTTCCTTGTCGGCTGGTACCGAAAGAACCCAGTACGCTTTCTCTGGTGGATATTTTAGCGAGACTGGTGTTCTTCCCGAGATGGGCTTTACCCGTTACAGCATGCGTGTAGCCGTAGACCAATCTATCGGTAGGCGTATCCGTGTGGGGTTCACCTCGCTAAACTCAGCCAGCATCACCGATGGTCAATCGGCAAACCCTATGTGGGCTTTGGTTTCGCTATCGCCTCTATCCACACCCTATAATATGGATGGAACCGTGAACGAGCAACCCGGCTAAGATACCGAAGAAACCTATAACCCACTTACGCTGAAAGATCACGAACGTTGGAAAGAGCAAAACCGCAGATATGCATCGTTTAACATGCTATATGGTGAGGTTACTATTATCGAAGGGCTTAAAAACAGGGTTAACCTTGGTTTGGATATCAGCGACGATAAGTACAATAACTTCTACGGTAGCAATACACCCTTTAGGGATGGGAAGTTAAACTCTGCTCAGATAAAAAATAGCGATAATTTTTCGTACACCTTAGAGAATCTTTTAACCTACGATAAGGAGTTTGGCATGCATAGGCTAAATGTTACTGCAATGGGTAGTATACAGGAGTCTACCACTATAAGTAGCCGTATGGATGCCTCCAACGTTCCGGTGAACTATCTGCAGTATTATAACTTTAGCCGTGCTGAGGATGTGTTTGCTCCTGAGAATGATAACAACTACACAGCCTGGGCGCTTGCCTCTGTAATGGCTAGGGTAAACTATGTGTACGACGACAGGTACATGCTAACCGTTACTGGCCGTGCCGATGGATCGTCGCGACTTGCTGCTGGTAATAAGTGGCACTCGTACCCTGCGTTAGCCGTAGGTTGGAATATTATGAACGAGTCGTTCCTTAGAGATGTTAGCGCCATATCAAACCTGAAGCTTCGCTTGGGTTATGGACAAACATCTAACACGGCAATTAATCCCTACAGCACTCTAGGGGGGTTAAGTGGTTCGTTCTACAACTTTGGCGATGCCGGTGTTAGGGGCTATTATGTGTCGAGTCTTCCAAACTTCGACCTAAGCTGGGAGTTCACGAATACGATAAATGCTGGTTTAGACTTTGGCTTCCTTAAGGGAAGAATCACTGGCTCGGTTGATGCCTACATGCAGGGAACCAATAATATTCTGCTACAGAAAGAGCTTCCTGCATCGCAGGGTGTTCCCGGAGCTTACTACGAGAACGTTGGTAAAACCGAGAACCGAGGACTTGAACTTATACTAAACGGAGTAGTTATTTCTCCTTCATCAAAAGATGGATTTGCTTGGGAGTTGAATACAAACCTTTTCCTAAACCGCGAAAAGATTGTAGAATTACAAGACCCAAGTATTACCCGCGATGTGGGTAACGGTTGGTTTGTAGGGTATCCTTCGAGCGCAATATACGACTATGTTAAGCTGGGCATATGGCAGCTCGACGAGGCCGATGAGGCTGCTCTTTATGGTGCAAAACCTGGCGATATTAAGCTGGAAGATTTTGCTGGCGGTGGCGTAAATGGTGATGAGCCCGATGGGGTTATCACAGCCGATGACCGTCGGGTGCTTGGTTCAGCACAACCCGATTTTCAGGGTGGTTTCACCTCGACATTCAGATATAAAGGGTTCGACCTTTCGGTAGTAACCTACTTCCGTGTTGGTGGTATGATTGTTAGCGCTTTGCATATGCCTACCGACTACGTTAACCGTTTGGCCGGAAGGCACAACGGTATTAAGGTTGACTACTGGACCCCCGACAACCCTACCAACGATATGCCACAACCCAATGCGACCATAGATGCTTCAAGAACCCACGTACTTGGATACTTTGATGGTACCTTCTTTAAGATCAGGAGTATCAACTTGGGATACGATCTTAACTCAAAGCATCTAGCGTTTTTGGGTGGAAACTCTTCGCTACGTATTTTCACAAGTATTAGCGATCCTTTCATATTCTTCTCACCATACGTTAAGGCAGGTGGTGTTGATCCAGAACCAAATGCTGTTAATCATGAAACAATTTCTGGTGGCGAGGGTGTACCCCAACGAGCTCTTAAGATTAAGCTCGATACGCCTCCAACCAGGAGAATTGTTTTGGGTGTAAACTTTAAATTTTAAAAAGGCTTGAAAATGAAAAGAATTGCATATCTCGCCCTAGTATTGGTTTTTACTTCAATCTCATCATGTACCGATTTTCTTGAAGAAGAACCGAAATCGCTGCTAACCGCTAAGTACCTCGAAACGCCAAGCGGTGTTTGGTCAGCATTGTATTCTACTTACTCCGATTTGCGTTACTTCTACGGTGGCGAAAGTGCTTTGAGCATGACCGTAGCAGGAACCGACGAGTTTCAGAAAGGCCCCGATGGAAGCGAAGAGTTGAACTTGTATAGCAACTCAGGTTTGCTTACCAATGGGCAGGTTAGTAGTACCTGGAACTGGGGGTATACCGCTATAAACTCTGCAAATGCTGTGCTTGAGTATGCCCACTCATCGGGAATGCCCGAAGAGGATGCCGATTTGTGCGTAGCCGAAGCAAAATACCTGAGAGCCCTTTGGTACTTTCTGCTGGTGCAGATGTATGGTGATCTTCCGCTCAACCTTGAGTTTATTACAGAACCATCTACCGAGGCCTATAGAACTCCGGCAGCAGAGGTTTACCAAGCTATTGTTACCGACCTAAAGGAGGCCATTGATGATTTACCCAATATTGCTCCCCAGCCAGGTCGTGCAACAGCAGCGGCTGCGCATCATTTGCTCGCTAAGGTTTATTTAGCTAAAGCAACGCACGCAACAGCGAAGGAGGATGACGATTATCAGAATGCATTCAATCATTCTACACATCTTATCGATAATGCAGGTGCTTACGGCCTTGCTTTGCTTAAGGATTTTGCCGATGTACATACCCCACGTAATGAGCATAGCAGTGAGATTCTATTCACCGTAGAGCGTAATACCGATATAGTGTATAACGACCTTGATCCTGACGCTAACGGAAACAAGAACAATCGAAGCAGCTTCTTCTTCAGGCCAAACTACTCAGCAATAGTGAAGGGGCTTATACGCGATATTCCCAACGGACGCCCCTGGCACAGGGTAAGGCCAACTAATTATCTGCTCGAAGTAGTATTCCAGAATCGCGATGATGATACGCGTTACCATAAGACCTTCCAAACCGTTTGGTTGGTTAACGATCCCGATAATGTTGAAACTCCCGGTTTTGTGGCTGGCGATACCGCTATTTGGCTACCCGGCTCCGAGAACCATCCACCAGCACGCGCGCTAAGGATATTTAAACCTTCGGAGTATTACGATAATGTGAGCCTTTCAACAGGCGAAAAGCAAACGCTGTCCATCTATCCATCGTTGAAGAAGTACGATGATATCGACAGGCCAACTGTTGCTGATGCATCGGTTCGTCCATTCATCGTGTTTAAGTTCTCCGAAACATATCTTATTGCTGCCGAGGCTGCAATGTATCTGAATCGTCCGGGTGAGGCTCGTTACTTTGTAAATGTAGTAAGGGCACGCGCTGGTTTCAATGCGAATCGTTCCGATGCTGCCAACGCTGCAGCCATCAGCCGCCTAACCAGCACTACTCCATCTCTAGCCGATTTTGACGAGGGAATCAACTTCCTGCTTGAGGAGCGAAGTCGTGAACTTTGTGGAGAGTACATGCGTTGGTTCGACCTTGCGCGCACTCGGAACTCAAGTGGCCAGTCAATGCTTTACTATCGCTTAACTACCTTAACCCCTGATATTCCTTGTAAGAATACTATTCAGGAGTATCATATTCTGAGGCCAGTTCCTCAAGACTCTCAGATAGACCTTACCACAAATGATTTCCCACAGAATCCAGGGTATGGCTCATAGTTGGAACTAATAAAATGTTAACAGTTATGAAAAAGACAAAAATATTTCGAACACTAATCCTTCTACTGGCTGCACTCCCGATACTGTTTGTTGGGTGCGAGGAGCAGGATACCTATATGGAGCCGGGTGTTGTCGACATGAATGATAGAATCACCAGTATTGACAAGGATATTGCTCAGCCTGGCGACATCGTTACTTTAACCGGAACGAATCTCGATAAGGTGTACATGATCATGCTAAATACCGAGAATGTTCCCGTATCGTTTGAGGCAACTGCCACTGAACTTAAGATGGTTGTTCCTGGAACATCGCCCCTTGGCGATGTGATTACAATTAACATATTCTTCTCAGGTAAGGGGTTAGCCCAGCGGGTTAAATCGTTTTTGCCACATTTTCTGAAACGACCCGAGGCGCACATCCTTAACGTGGCCAGTATGGGCGGCTTTTTACCCGTACCGGGCCAAAGTATTTACGGTGCCGCCAAATCAGCAGTAAAGCTATTCACCGAGGCTTTGTATGCCGAGCTAATGAATACGAATGTACATGTAACAATAGTCTTTCCCGGTGCTATTGCTACCAATATCACAGCGAATTCGGGAATAGATATTCCAAAGAGTGCCGAAGGGGATCAGAAGAAAAGCGGAATGAAAACTTTGCCTGCATCGGAAGCCGCAAAGCAAATTTTAGATGCAATGGAGAAGAATAAGTTTCGAGCACTGATTGGCTCCGACGCCAAGTTCATGGACTTTATCTACAGACTAAGTCCAAAGTTTGCCACCGGTTTCATTGCTAAGAAAATGGCTGGTCTGCTAAAATAGGACAAACAAAAATACTACAATAAACAAGGCGCAAAACATAATGTTTTGCGCCTTATTCTATTGTTTTCCTTTGTGGGTTTATGTTTTATACAACCCCGTGTTATTAATAAGTGCATAAAATAGTTAGTGTTTGTCGTTTTTTCTTTTTATCTTTGAGCATGAAAAAACAAGACCTAAGAAAGCTTAGTATTTCTGCTCAAGAAGCCATCCGAGTCAAGGTATTAG
>JAVERU010000049.1:0-20578 GCA_034006965.1 Tenuifilaceae bacterium | reverse complement strand
CGATTCCTCCGAGAATAACTCAGCAGCTTTGTCGCGAAGCGTATTAAACGTTGCTATGGTTTGACTGACAATTTGTGCCCTATCCATGTAAACCCTATTGAAATTCGATAAAACATTGCAATATAGATATTTTTCGAAGATTTTTTTAGGACAAGAACAATACGTAAGCCATTTTTATTCGTAATCTTTTCATATTTTTGTGGCTTAATTTAATATCAACAAAATAGTACAACTATGGCAAGTATCAGAAACATCAAGAAGGATATTGACTACCTAGTGAGCGAGGTGATCTCCGACTGCTACACCTACCTTTACCTACATGGCGATAAGAATCAGGATAAGGTGGTAAACATAATTGAGGAAGTGGTGAACAAGCGTAACGATTTCTTCCAAAGGGTAAACAACCCCGATAAATCGATGGATCGCAAGCAAACCCGTCAGCACTACAAGGCTGTTTACAGCGACTTACTCTCTACTGTTGACAATTCATTCTCACAGCTAAGCGAGCTTACCAAATAGCACAATCAAAAAAAATTACCTTAAGGTTCTCATCGTTTGGCATGGCTCAATGGTGAGAACCTTTTGTTTTACCCTTAACGACAAAACACCCGAAAACCATGAAGTACGATTTTTCAACCGAATTATCCCGGCTGGGCACATCCACAATTAAGTATGATAAGCGCGAGCAAATTTTTGGCAATGCCAACGTACTCCCCATGTGGGTGGCCGACATGGATATTGCTACACCTCCCTTTATCGTTGAACGGCTCCAAAAACGACTTCAACATCCCATTTTAGGCTACACGTTCCAAGACGATGAGTACAACAACTCCATTGCATGGTGGTTACAAAAACGCTTTGCATGGCAAATCGAAACCGATTGGCTCTCGTACTGCCCTGGCATTGTGGCTGGTCTCAACCATGCCGTACAAGCTTACACTAACCCAGGCGACAAGGTGCTTATACAATCGCCAGTTTACCATCCCTTCTTCCATGCTGTTAAGCAAAATGGTCGCGAGCTGCTCACCAATCCGCTAGTTTTAACCAACGGTAAGTACCAAATAGATTTTAAAGATTTTGAGGCTAAGCTTAGCCAAGGAGTAAAACTTTTCATTTTATGCTCACCCCATAACCCTGTGGGCAGGGTTTGGACAACCGACGAGCTGAGCACAATGGCGGAGCTTTGCCTAAAGCACAATGTGCTAATTGTAGCCGATGAAATTCATGCCGATTTAATATTCGAACCCAACAAGCACATCCCTTTAGCTACCCTTTCGCCAGAGGTTGCCAATAAAACCATAACCTTTGGGTCGGCTAGCAAAACTTTCAACATTGCAGGCCTGGCCACCGCATGGATAGCCATTTCTAACACCCAGCTGCTTAAGCGTTACAACCTGCAAGCCCAGCGCAACGGAACATGGCACGGTAACATCTTTGGCTTTGAGGCAACCAAGGCAGCCTACTCGCCCCAAGGCGAGGAGTGGTTGGAGCAGCTGCTTATGTACCTTGCAAAAAATACTTCGTTGGTTCGAAACTTCCTCGTGACCCAGCTACCCAAGGTAAAACTTATTGAACCCGAGGGGACCTACCTCCTTTGGCTCGACTTTAGGGAGTACAACCTGAGCAACGATGAGCTAAAAAGGTTACTAGTTGAGAAAGCCGGCATAGGTTTTAATGCCGGAGAGATGTTTGGCGATGAGGGTAGTGGATTCCAGCGGATGAATATTGCCTGCCCAGCGCAAACCGTATCGTTAGCGCTACAAAGGCTTAAGAGCACTTTTGGCAATATGTAACCCACTACATGACTAATTATCAGGAGCTATTTTCTAAACGTGTTGAACATTTCGTGGTGTTTTTTAGTTTCTTATGGTGAATAAGGTTGTTAGCTACTTGTATAGGTTAGCAGATATTGCATAACTTTATATAAGTTTTTAAACCCGATTTACATTTGCCATGAGAATGCTAAAAGTATTGGTAACGTTTGTGCACATAATTGGAATGTTGGCCATAAGCCAACGGGCAGAATCGCAACGTCCGCCAGCTACTCTATTCTATGCCGACTCCATTGATAGCATCAATACAGATATTCGAAACGATAGGTACGGCAAGATATCGAGCCTAATTATTTATCACAACCACCGAATAGCTTACGAATCGTACTACGGATTTACCCAGGCATCCACGCTGCACCCCATTAGCTCGGTTACCAAAAGCATCACCTCACTTGCCGTGGGCATTTGCCTCGACAGAGGCTTTATCCCTTCGCTGGATGTCAAACTCGTCGATTACTTCCCTGAGTACGGCCATATATTCGAAAAAGATCCGCTCAAACAAGCCATATCGCTACGGCACCTACTCGACCAAACCAGCGGTTTTAAGTGGGACGAATGGACCATTCATTATTCCTACGCCGGAAATCCGCTAATTGAGCTGAGCCAAAAGCCTGAGAGCTGGGTCCCCATTATCCTTAGCCTGCCTATGGATACCGTACCCGGCACCAAATTCAACTACAATAGCGGTTGCTCCGATTTAATCAAAGAGATTGTGGAGCGTTCATCCAAAATGGATTTTAGGACTTTTGTTGATAAGAATATCTTCACCCCATTAAATATTGAATCGTACCATTGGGACACCTATCCTGAGAATGGAGAGCCAGCTTGGGGCGGGCTTTCGCTTACCACTCGCGATATGGCCAAAATTGGAGTGCTGGTGCATAACCACGGAAAGTGGGGCAACAAGGCAGTAGTGTCGGAGCAATGGATAAACGAGTCGGTAGCGCAGGTGATTGAAGCCGATAGCATAGGCTACGGTTACCACTGGTGGGTTAAACCCCAACCCGATGGGCACCCCCTGATATTTGCAGCAGGTTACGGCGATCAGTACGTATTTGTTGCCCCCGACAAGAATTTGGTTGTGGCCATAAACGCAAAAAACTTTACCGATCACAAATGGGAGCGCGACCATACCGACCTTATCAACAGAATTCTACGCGCCTACATACACAATGGAATGGCTCAAAGCGACACTAATACTAACAAGCAAACCTATATTAATAATCTACCTAAATACAAATAGTTATGGCAAACCTAAAGACTACCTACCTGGGGTTAGAGCTAAAAAACCCACTAATAGTTGGGGCATCGTCGCTTACCGCCGACCCCGAGAAACTTGGTGCCCTAGATAACGCTGGCGCCATCGTTATTAAATCGCTGTTCGAAGAGCAGGTTCAGCTTGAGGAGCTGGAACTTATGAACGCCATGGAGGAGTACACCGAGCGTAATGCCGAGATGACACGCCTTTTCCCCGACAACAAGCACGCAGGATCCAAGGAGCACCTAGTGGTACTAAAAAAGGCCAAGGAGAACACTAAGGTTCCAGTTATCGCAAGCCTAAATGCAGTACATGACGACACCTGGGTTGAGTACGCCAAGCAAATTGAGCAAACGGGAGTTGACGCCATTGAGCTAAACCTTTTCGCCACACCCCGAAATTTTGATATGGCCGAAGCCGATATTATACAATCGCAGGTGGATACCCTAAACAGGGTTAGCAAAGCGATTTCAATCCCCATTGGGGTTAAGCTTAGCCCATTCTACACCAATCCCCTATCGGTGATTTCGAGGTTTGATGCCGAAAGGGTGAATGGCTTTGTGCTTTTTAACAAGATGTTTCAGCCCGATATCGATATTGAGAAGGAAACGCTTGAGCAAACCATAGTGCTTAGCGATAGCTACGATGTACGCCTTGCCATACGCTTTGCTGGGCTGCTATACGGAAACATCAAGGCCGATATAGCCAGCGCTGGTGGTATTATGAATGGTGCCGATGCCATCAAAACTATGCTGGCAGGTGCATCTGCTTTCCAGGTGGTAAGCACCCTATATGTAAACGGCAACGAGCATATTAAAACCATACTATCCGACATTGAGGCCTGGATGGACAAGAAGGGTTACGCCCAAATTGATGATTTTAAGGGCAAGTTGTCGCGCAAAAACATTAAGGATCCATTTGCATACCGACGCTCACAGTACGTCGATATCATCATGAAATCGGAGCAGTACCTAACGCGCAAAACCCTTCGATAACCCTATGGTTGATCCACAGCGAGTTGCCCTGCTTAAGCCGGGCAATGTTGAGGCAAACGGCCCGGTTGTATACTGGATGTCGCGCGATCAGCGAGTCCACAACAACTGGGCCTTACTTTACGCCATTGAACAGGCCAATGGGCTAAATGTCCCCGTGCTAGTTATTTTCGCTCTTAACAACACGTTCCTAGGTGCCACATCACGACACTACGCCTTTATGCTTGAAGGATTAAAGGAGATTGAAGCTAACCTAAGCGTAGCCGGAATAGCCTTTGAACTCGTCACTGGCGATCCAATAAAAACAATACCCAGCTGCATCAGCCAAATTAATGGCAGTTTGCTTATATCCGATTTCGACCCGCTACGCATAAAGAAGCAATGGAAGGATGGTGTAAACGCGGCCATCAGCATTCCACATCATGAGGTTGATGCTCACAACATTGTACCTTGCCGAGTAGCATCGCAAAAGGAGGAATTTGGGGCTTACACACTTCGTCCTAAAATCAATAGGTTACTCCCACAGTTCCTAACCGATTTCCCTATACTGCAGCCCCCTGTAAACAAGAGTAACAGCGCTGGCGTAGACTGGCAATCCATTGAAAATTGGCTTGATGCCGACAAAAGCGTACAGCCTATTAAATGGATTAGGCCAGGCCAAATGGCCGCACATGCAATGCTCCGCGACTTTACCGAAAAAAGGCTAGCTGGCTACAGCGCTCGTCGAAACGACCCGCTGGCCAATGGCCAATCGAACCTGTCTCCATATCTACATTTTGGTCACATCTCGGCACAGCGTGTGGCCATAGAGGTGTCGATGGCCAATGTGCCCAATGAGGATAAATCGGCTTTTCTTGAGGAGCTAATTGTAAGGCGTGAGCTGTCGGACAACTTCTGCCACTACAACCCAAACTACGACAACACCCGGGGATTTCACGCTTGGGCCAAGGAGTCGCATCTTGACCACAGCAACGATGAACGGGAATATCTGTATTCCCCCTCCGAGTTTGAACAGGCCAAAACGCATGACCAGCTGTGGAACGCTGCACAAAAAGAGATGGTTACAACGGGTAAGATGCACGGCTACATGCGGATGTACTGGGCAAAGAAAATTTTGGAGTGGACCCAATCGCCCGAGCAAGCCATGAAGCTTGCCATATACCTAAACGATAAGTATAGCCTCGATGGGCGGGACCCCAACGGTTACGCTGGCATTGCTTGGAGCATTGGCGGAGTGCACGACAGGGCGTGGGGCACAAGACCAGTATTTGGGAAAATTCGATATATGAATTACAACGGTTGCAAGCGAAAGTTTGATGTGGGAAAGTATATCAAACGGTTTGCTACAAAATAACAAAGGAACATAACACCCCCTTGATATGAAAGGTTTAGGGTAATAACCTCAGCACCTTAAATTTTACTTTAGCCAGTAAGAACGGCTCTAATAATTTTGAATACTTTTTATGTAGATTTGTGAATCGACCAATTAAAACCTTTCGTAGGGTTTGGTACCAAACAGATTACAAACAAATAAACCATAAATATGATTATGAAACGATTAGCCCATCAAATGACAAGATTTTGGATTGCAATAGTTTTGGTATCTGCCCTCAGCCTAGCCTACAGCTGCCAGTCCGAAAATATTGCAAAAGACGATCAGTACGTTGTGATCCTATCGCTCGATGCTTTCCGCTGGGACTATACAACCCTTGCAAATACACCAAACCTCGATAAAATGGCAAAGAATGGTGTTACCGCTGAGGCACTTATTCCTTGCTACCCTAGCAAAACATTCCCAAACCACTATAGCCTAGCCACTGGTCTTCATCCCAACAACCATGGGCTAGTTTGCAATCGATTCTATGATCCTGAGCATGGATTCTACTCCATGGGCGACAGGAGTGCCGTGGAGAACCCTGGCTTTTACGGAGGCGAACCATTCTGGGTAACTGCCGAGAAGCAAGGCTTAAAAGCGGCAACCTACTACTGGGTTGGCTCCGAAGCGCCAATTGGAGGGGATCACCCTTCGTTTTGGAAAAGGTACGATCAGTCGGTTCCCTTTAGCGACAGGATTGACACGGTAGTTCATTGGCTTAGCCTACCCCAAGATCAAAGGCCAAGGCTAGTTGCCTGGTACTACCATGAGCCCGATTGGATTGCGCACAGGGATGGCCCAACAGGGAAAGAAACCCTTGCCATGGTTGAGCAGCTCGACAGCCTGTTGGGCGTATTCATAGATAGGGTACAGGAACTACCCATTGGCAAAAAGGTAAATTTTATTGTTGTTTCCGATCATGGCATGGCCGAGATATCACCATCAAAATACATCAACCTGAATAAGCACATTAAGCGTGATTGGTTTGAAGTGATAACCGGTGGAAACCCTGTGTACAGCCTGCAACCAAAGGATGAGTTCAGGGAGCAAGCTATTGCTGCTTTAAGATCCATTCCAAATCTTAAGGTTTGGGAACGCCACGAAATTCCCGAGCGGCTTCACTACGGCTCTAACCCTCGCATACAGGATCTTGTAATTGAAGCAGCTGAAAACTACAGCGTTGGGTTCTCATCGGATAGCACACGTTATTCTGGCGGTGCCCATGGTTACGACAATGCCTACCCCGATATGCATGGTATTTTCTTTGCCCAAGGGCCTGCATTTAAGAAGGGGCATAAGCAAAAGGCTTTTATCAATACCAATATATACAATATTGTTACCTATACGCTTGGGCTAACACCTGCCGAGAATGATGGTAACTGGGATGATGTAAAAGATATCTTTAGGTAATTAGCTCACCAAGTAGCACAAGGAGGCTTTCTAAAAAGATTTTTTAGAATTGAATACTTGAAAAACCTCTAAGATAGGAACGAATACAAAGAGGGTGTCTAGGACTTTTTAGACACCCTCTTACTTATGATGAGAAGTAGTGAATCATGATCTATCTTAGCCTATTACCAATTCTTAATCCGAAGTAGATCATTCTAGGTTGGTTTGGGCCATACATATAGCCTGGGTCACGCTCGATACCCGAGTCAAAATCACTCTGGTATGAGTTGAACACATTCTTTACCCCTGCAAATACCTGCATGGTTGCACCATTCATCTTTAGGTTATACCCAACCCTTAGACCAAGGTCAAAGAATGGATTGGTGGTACGGAGCTCTCCCTCCTCTGGGTCGTCGATTGTTGGCCCAAAGTAGGGTACTAGCATCGATCCAGTGTAGGTTCCCGTTGTACTCAGGCTTAGCTTCTTGGTTGGATTCCAATCGGCAGTAAAGAAACCATAGGTGTTGGGAGTTCTAAGAAAGTTTCGCTCATCGAACTCCTGCTCTTCCTCAAACATACTTCGCTGCAGGGTAAAACCCGCTCGGAGAGAAACCTTCTCAGCAGGAATCACCGTCAGCTCGGAATTAAAACCCTTAACCACAGCCCCCTCCTCAGCATTTACACGGGTGTAAATTATTACGCCATGCTCATCGATGTCGCCATACTCGTTGGCAAATGGGTTGTTAAGCTTGGTATAGAAACCCTCGAGAAGTAAATTCGATTTTACCTCGCCAAAATTCTGGTTAATATCAAGCGAGGCCATAAAGCTGTGGCTTGTCTCCTGGTGCAAGTCGGGCGAATTGCGATGAATTACCTTTCTTGAGCCTGAGGTCTCAATGTGCAGATCCTCATCAAAAATTTGGGGAGCACGATAGCCCATGGCGTAGCTAACCCTAGCCTGCATCATGTCGCTAAAGTCGTACATAAGGGTAACCCTTGGGCTAAGCACATTACCAACTATATCGTTGCTTGGGCTCTCGGCATCGGCAATACGGTAGTGATCGTAGCGTACGCCTGCTGTTGTTTTAAGGCTATTTATCGAATAATCAACCTGGGTAAACACCCCCGTGATGTTCTGCCTCTGGTTGGCAACCAAAGTATTCTCGGTATGGGGTACCGATATAATCTCATTATCAACAATCACTGCGTTCTCGTAATCGGGGTAGCCCAGCTTAGTATCCTTTAGCATCCCACCTTGGTTTTCCGCACCAAAAATAATGCCCATACCGTCCCTGTTAATTTTGTACTGAGCACCCACGATGTAGGTTAAATCGTTGGTAATGCCATAATCGCTTAGCGACTGCTCTGCGCCATAGTACGAGTCCCGATCGACGTTTTGAGCTGAAACAAACACCGATAGCAAGTTCATATCGCCAATGAAGTGATCGAAAGTTAATGCACCTGTGGTAATGTTGTGGGTTACCGCCTCGGCAATACCAGCCTCATGTAGTGGATAATCATGCTTATCGCCACCCCTTCTATCCTCACGGATGTTGAAGAAATCGGCGGTTAGCTTGCTCCTGTTGCCAAAGCGATGGAAAGCCCTTGCCCCAACGCTGGTGTTCTCAATGGATGCCAACTCGGAAAAGCCATCGTTATTCGCATCAAAAGGGGAGCGGTTGCGCACAAACCCAAATACGGCCAATCCTGTTTTAATTTCTGATGATACTGCTGTTGCGCTAAAGTTCATGCTATTATCGGGCGCAATACCACCAGAGCTGCTCATACCAATTCCCGAAATTCCACCGTTTATCCCAAACTCGTAGGAGTTGTTTATGGGATCTTTAAGGATTAGATTTACCGTTCCGGCAATGGCGTTGCTACCGTAAAGTGCCGATCCACCGCCGCGAATCACCTCTACCCTATCCACCATATTCGAGGGGATAAGCTCAAGACCATACACCCCAGCCAAACCGCTAAATATTGGTCGGCTATTGATAAGGATTTGGGAGTAGGGACCCTCCAAACCGTTCATCCGCAGCTGGGTAAATCCACAGTTCTGGCAATTATTCTCCATGCGCAGCCCCGGGCTAAAATTCAGCCCATCGCTAAGTACAACCGACTGGGTCATAGTGAAGAGCTTGGGGGTAACCGTATTCACCACCACCGATGATTCACGACGACGCTGCTCGTTTCTATCGCCCGTTACCACAATCTCATCGAGCCCAACGGCATCCTCCGACATGGCGAAGTTAAGTTCAAGTGTTTGCCCGGCTACAATGGTTACCTCCTTTTGTGCCGATGTAAAACCAATGGCTGTAGCCACAACGGTATAGGTTCCCTCAGGAATATTAACAATGCGGTAGTGGCCTGTTTCATCGGTTGAAGTACCAATGGTTGTCCCCTTCAATATCACATTGGCAAACGAAATATGCTCGCCACCGTTGAGCACATGGCCCACAAGGTGAGCATCGCTTTTACGCTTTTCCCCATGCTGATGCTGATGCTGGTGCTGTCGGCGCCCCTGCTGTGCATATGCTGATGTAGATGTTGATATTATTATAAACGAAAGGCTGAATAATATAATAGTTCTCATAAATGTTTAGTTGGTAGTGCACACAAAGCATCACACAATATGCTCTGCTGACAGTTGATAAAAAAAGGTAAAAGTTAAAAAAAAGGAGGAAGACAATTCTAAACGTAAGCTGGAGGAGCCCTATTGGAACATATCAGCGAGATATTGTAACCAAATCTTTGAAGAATAAAATAGTGCTTAACTATTTTAGGCTGCATTACGCTAGCTACTACTCGGAATAAACCAACGGTAAACAGAATTAATAAGCTATCGAAGAAAAGCAACTCAACCTTTGTGTGCTGGTGGGTTTGGTTAGGCTCATTAGCTTGATTAGACTTACTAAACGGGTGAGCATGCACTAATAAAGTCCCATCCGATAACCTATGCAGGTGCATAAAGAGGGTGTTATTAAGCGTTAGCAGCCCAATAATACCCACCAGAGCAATGGCAAAATACTTCTTAACAATGTAATGCATACCTGCTTTCATGCAGCAAAGATGGGGGTGTTAATTGGATCACACAATACCTAAAAGTAGGTATTCGGAAAAAAATTGTTTGTAACAGCCCTAGGATAAAGATAATCCCATAGGGTTTAAAGCCTCACATCAATTAAGTTAACCAAATGACATTTTTTTACTATCAATTCTTATTTTTGCACTCCCTACGCATAATCTACTGTAACCAATGAAAGACTTACAGAACGAAAAAAATATCCAAATTATTAGCCAGGAGCTGGGCATTGCTAGCCGGCAGGTAAATAGCACCGTGAAGCTACTTAACGAGGGTGCTACAATTCCCTTTATTAGCCGATACCGAAAAGAGCAAACCGGTAGCCTCGATGAGGTAGAAATTACCAATATTCGCGATAGGCTGAACAAGCTGGTGGAACTACACAAACGTAAAGAGACCGTTTTGACCACCATAGATGAGCAGGGAAAACTTACCGATGAGCTACGCAAGCGGATTGAGGAGTGCTACGACCCCGTTGAGCTGGAAGATATCTACTTGCCCTACAAGCCCAAGCGCCGCACCAAGGCCACCATCGCCAAGGAGAAAGGTCTTGAGCCCCTTGCTGAAATCATCATGAAGCAACAAAATATTAGTTTGGAAGAGGTTGCTCAAAAATACATAACCGATGAGGTGCCAAATGTAGAGGAAGCTCTTGCCGGGGCACGCGACATAATTGCCGAGTGGATTAGCGAGAACGAAAGGGCGAGGAATATCGTACGGCGTCACTTCCATCAAAAGGCCATTATCCGCTCAAAGGTTACCAAGGGCAAGGAGGAGGAGGGTGTCAAGTTCTCCGATTACTTCGACTGGCAGGAAGCTGTAAAAAAATGCGCATCGCACCGTTTTATGGCCATGCGCCGCGGCCAAGCCGAAGGCTTTCTTAAGGTTTCCATCACACCACCAACCGATGATGTGCTAGACGAGCTGTCGGCTGCCTTCGTAAAAAGCGATAACCAGTCGGCCGATCAGATTGATTTTGCCATTGAGGATAGCTACAAACGGCTTATTGAACCCAGCATCGAAAACGAGTTTACATCAGAGCTTAAGGCCAAGGCCGACGATGAGGCCATCCGCGTGTTCTCCGAGAACCTACGCCAGCTCCTGCTGGCAGCACCTCTGGGACAGAAAAATGTGCTGGGCATAGACCCCGGATATCGAACAGGCTGTAAGGTGGTTTGCCTCGACTCGCAGGGCAACCTAAAGCACAACGAGACCATCTATCCGCATACACCGCAAAACGAACAGGGAAAGGCCATGGGTAAAATATCGGCATTGGTAGAAACCTATAAAATTGATGCCATTGCCATTGGTAACGGTACGGCCAGCCGCGAAACTGAGGCGCTGGTAAAACGCATAAGATTTAATAGGGATGTTAGGGTATTTGTGGTGAGCGAGGATGGAGCCTCCATTTACTCCGCCTCGGCGGTTGCCCGCGAGGAGTTTCCAGAGTACGATGTAACGGTTCGGGGAGCCATCTCCATTGCCCGAAGGTTGATGGATCCGCTGGCCGAGCTGGTAAAAATCGACCCAAAATCTATTGGCGTGGGGCAATATCAGCATGATGTTGACCAACCCAAGCTAAAGCACGGCCTCGATACGGTTGTTGAAAGCTGCGTGAACCACGTGGGTGTAAACCTAAACACAGCCAGCAAGCATCTACTAACCTATATCTCGGGCCTAGGACCTCAGCTGGCCAAAAACATTGTTGACTACCGACGCGAGAATGGCGACTTTATAAGCAGAACCCAGCTGAAAAAGGTACCCCGCCTTGGCGAAAAGGCCTATGAGCAGTGTGCTGGATTCCTCCGCATAGCGGGTGCCGAAAACCCACTCGACAATAGCGCGGTACACCCCGAGAGCTACCACGTGGTGGAACAAATGGCCAAGGACCTGGGATGTTCGGTTGCCGATTTGCTTCATGACGAGGAGCTCCGCAGCAAAATCGACATAAAAAAATATGTAACTGGCAACATTGGGCTACCTACCCTAAAGGATATTACCAACGAGCTAGCCAAACCGGGGCGCGACCCACGCCAGGGCATTAAGGTATTTGAGTTTGCCGAGGGGGTATACTCCATTGAGCACCTAATCCCCGGAATGACCCTCCCCGGTATTGTTACCAACATCACCAACTTTGGAGCTTTTGTTGATGTGGGCGTGAAGCAGGATGGGCTGGTACATATCTCGCAGCTAGCCGACAGATTCGTGTCGAACCCCAACGACATTGTGAAGCTGCATCAGCACGTAATGGTAAAGGTGGTTGAGGTTGATGTGGCCCGCAAGCGAATTCAGCTCTCCATGAAGGGGCTGGAGGATGTGCAGTAGTTGAGTTGATGAAAATACTTAATGCAAACTGCAATGCCATAGGCTTGGTTTTGCAGTTTGATGTTTATTTGTACGGTTGGCTAGCTATCATACCTATACCCTATCGAGTATAGACCTTTGCATTTCACCCATCCAACCTATCGCCACAGAACTCCTTCCTATCACACTTTTTGCAGTCAGTTCCTTTCAACATTAGGTCAAACTGATTGATGATTTAACTTATAATATCGTAGAGTTTAAAGGTCGTCAATTTTTTCTGGTAATACCACCCTCTCAATATTCCAGTATTCGCCATCGAACTGCAATTCCATTTCGCCATCGCCGCAGAAATGTTGTTTTTGCTTAGTATTTTCAATAGTGCCAATAAAATCGGCGGTGTAGTGTACACGGGCTTTTTCACCTTCAATTTGAATGGAGGTAACTGCAAAGCTGTGTTTCTCAAATGAGATGAACGAATCGCTGAAATGCTTTAGGTGGCTTTCGCCCCTTAAATTTTCAGCTAGGTGGTGGGCATAAAAGTTATACTCTTTCGCAAGGAAGAAGTGAAAAAAATCGCTACAATCGTTTTCTATGTTAAGTTCTTGGTTGGGATAAAACTCCTCATAAATAAAGCAGCTCATCATACCAGGCATATTAATGTCATCCACCTCTTGATGGACTAGCTCCTCAGTAATAAACCTGTAGAGTTCCCTGTCGGTAACATCGCAAAGGGCATCGAGGGAAATACCATTGTCATTCAGAAGGTTCATGGTATCTCCTAATGCCTCAGAGATTGTGTCATCTGGAATTGCTGCTTCCTTTTCAAACATGGGATAATTGAGCCGTTGGTTGATGGTTATTCGCTTTCCCGAGTGGAACTGCTTTTCGAACTCCTCGATATTCTATAGGAACTGGTTCTCAATCTCAGGCGATACTTTGCTACCGTCTTCAGGCTCTGAAAACTGAGCACCATGCTCAGCCATCAGTTTCATTTTAAGGAACAAGTTCTCGTCCTTAAGTTCCTCATTGTCAAATTTTGAATCGTCTTTGGCCATACATTGATTATTTTAAAATTATTATTTTTTTTTCGAATCTATTTAATTCTCATCACTATCCCACATCTCTCTGAAGTAATTTATGTAGTTGGCAGTCACTTGCGGATTTATATTCCAGTAATAGCGACAAAGTTTTTTGTAAAGGGATAAAACCTTATCATCGGAACAGAAGTCGAGCATAGTGCTTAGCAGACATTCAATCTCCTTCTGATTAGTCCTTTTGTTGGAAATAATATCATCAACCCTAGGCTTATACTGGGCATAGGCCTGCTTGGTTAGGTTTTGTACTTTTTTAGCAAGTTTTAATAGGTTATTGTCCATAAGAATACAGAATTACTAGATAATCTAAAGTAATAATTTTGTTACTAACAAACTTGTTAGTTATTTATAATTTTGATATACAGGATATTCATCCAACCTATTCCCACAATACTCCTTCCTATCTCAGGTTTTGCAATGCTCGCCTCGCCAAACCGTGTCGAACTGGTTGATGGCACTTTCTACTATTTCAGAGTCGTTGGTTAGTATGCCCGCTTCAAAGTTTTGGCGGCTGGGGCTTTTCAATCCAAT
Organism: Tenuifilaceae bacterium; assembly: GCA_034006965.1. GTDB lineage: Bacteria > Bacteroidota > Bacteroidia > Bacteroidales > Tenuifilaceae > Perlabentimonas. The sequence goes on along the minus strand of JAVERU010000049.1, from coordinate 6,718 downwards.
ACCAGCGCCCGTGAGGTTGGCGGATTCAATGTAGGCGGCTTGCAAATCGAAGATAAATAGTTTGAAATGCACCCTAGGGCAAATTGCCATTTCGAGACCCTTGGCCAGATTAGGGTACTTGTCGAAATCCTTGCGGAATAGTGGACCCGGCTCCTTGGCGTGGAGTAGCCTAACGATAACCTTTCGGGCAACCAGCTTGGAGAGTAAACCTAAAAATGGAATGGAGTTGCTGCCATCCTTGATGAACAAATCCTTAATATCGGCAGTACCAATCCACAGCTCACTTCTTACCAAAAGGACTTGCCGAAGCACTTTGGTGAAGTGTTGCTCGTTTTGGATATACTGGATGAAAGGGGGCATTGGCTGTGAATTTGTTTGACGTTTTCAGTGAACCTTTTCCCTGATAAAAAACTTTTCTCCGAACTTTATCCCGACATTAACATTCAATTACTTCCCAGTGGCCACCCTTATCGGGGCCAATGCGTTTAATTTTTCCAGATTTTTTAAGATTTGAAATGTGTTTTTCTACTGCTCTAGAACTAATCGATAATATTTCAGCAATGTTTTCTGCTGATATGTTTGGGTTCTCTCTTATTAAACGTACTATTTTCTCCGAACTTTTCTCCGAACCTTTCTCCGAACCTTTCTCCGAACCTTTCTCCGAACCTTTCTCAGAACCTTTCTCAGAGTCCTCTTTTTCTATGGCCTCAGATGATAAATAAAACTTCACAATGGTATAATCGGTACCCGGTTCAAATTCAACCGATCCCTTTCCAAATGTTTTCCAGCCATTAATAATCTTATCGAAACCAAACCCAGCATTCTCGGAAAGCTTAACCAGTCGGAAAAGTTTGGCAATAATTTGGTTTCTGGGTAGTGAGATATCTGTTTTTAGCAATTCCTTGAGGGATTTGGGCAGTCCACCCGGATTGAAAAACTCGATATGGTTTGTGAAAATCCGCACCCTTGGCTTTGCTGGGCTAAAGTAGTCGGCATGCATCAGCATATTTACCGTTGCTTCGCGGAGCGATTCGATGTATGGGTACTCCTCCGATGCAAACCCCTCGCTGTTTAGTGCGAAAGGCTTATCTATCTTCTGATTAATCCTTTCGAAAACGCTAAAGTAGTACTCCCAGATATTCTCCTGCTCGGCAAGTCGGTATGTATATCGAATCGATGCATCAGTATATGAGGTTCCGGGGATTTCGAGAAGATCAACCCGAAAATCGGGGAAATGCTGAGAAATCTTTTCCTGCCTTCCCAGAAAGAGCAACCCGCCATAGGTAAGATTTTCGTTAACTATTATCCCTGTCTTAGTGAGGAACTCAGAGGTAAGAAGTTTATTGTAAGAAAAGCTTTTATTGAACCTGGCCATATAATCGCGGTAGCGTTCAACAGAGTTTTGATTAAGATCATTGATTGAACTATGTGGAACAATCTCAGATGTTTTGGTGCCAAAAGCCTGATCGCGAAACATTGCATCAACCTCGGCTTTAGTTGCTCGTATATCGGCACTACCAACCCGAATAAAAGTGTTTTCGGGGCTATTGAAGTAAACTGGTTTCTTGTTTGATAGCGGTATGTAACACCCCAGCACCTTTAATCCATCAAAATCCCATCTCTCTAGGGTTGGTCGAATTAAGGAGTTGAATTTTTGTTGCCCCGAAAGAGTATTATTAATATCCTGCTCAAGCTTCTCAAGGTTGTCAATTCCAGTTATAGTGAATAATTTTCCCTCCTGTTTAATTCCAAGAAGAATCCATCCGCCATTTGTGTTTGAGAAGGCGCTAACTGTTTCCCAAATATTTTTGGGAAGATCCGACTTTGCCTGCTTTACCTCAAAATCTTCCCATTCGAGGTCATTTATACGATCTACAAGTTGGTCTTTGGTCATTTCCTAATTACTCTTTAAATAAACTTTAAAATTACAAATAAGAGTCCACTCCGAAAAGTTCTTTTACCCCTAAATCCCCTAAAGGGGACTTTTAAAATGCTGATTTTTAGACTTCTCCTTAAGGGGTCAGGGGTTAAAAAGGGTAAAAATCAGCATTTTGAGACTTTTCGGAGCGGAATCAAATAATAAAGAGAAAAGGGATTGTTACCTTTCTTGTCTTTCCTCTGGAGAAACTAAATCTTCTACTCATACCCCTCCACAGCCTCCTCATGGATGCTTCTGATTTGGTTGGCCAGCGACTGGGGTTCAAGTACTCGTACCCGTTCGCCGTGCGAGATTATCTCCATCACAAAATCTTCGGTGATGAATACCTTTAGCTTTACCCGCAGCTCCTCCTTGCTATCGACCAGAATTTGCTGGGTGTGGTGCAAGGGCAACGATTTGATGTACTTGCCCTGATACTCAGTGAACGACAGCACAACCTCCTGTGGCTTATCGGAGTTGGGGCTAATAATGCCAAAGCAGTACCTGTAGTGCTCCTGCACGTTAAAGTCCGGCGGTATGGTGAAGCGTTTCTTGGTTATCTCAAGATCGGTTAGCCGGTCGAGGCCAAACGATTTTATCTGATTGTCCTTCAAATCGACACCCACCACGTACCAGCGATTCCTAAACTCCTTGAGCGCGTAGGGCTGCAACCTGCGCTGCGACACCTTATCGTCCCAGTACTTGGTGTAGGTAAACTCAATCTCAAGGCCGTTGCGGATGGCGTGCAGAATGCCATACAGATGCTCGGTTCCCTGCGGGCGACGGTTCTCGAAGTGGATGTGCGACGATAACCTATCGGTTACGTTAAGGGCATTGAACGTGTCGAACGCCTCAAAGATTCGGGTATCCATCTCCGAGGCCTCATCAAACTCAATCCGGTACATCATATGCTTTCTATCGAACGTGATGTCGATATTGTACAGCTCGCGAATATCCTTAATATCGCGCTGAAACTGGCGTTGCGATATGGAGTAGATACAGCCATCCACCTCGCCCTGCACCTCGAGATTATTCTCAATATCGGTAAACCTTAGCGGCTGCCTGCGCAGCATCTTGATGATGTGGATATATCTACCCAGCGATTCTCGTTTGGACATGGTTTGTATGTTTAGTTTACACCAAAGATAAGCAACCCAAACGACAATGTGCGTCGTCCTGAATCTTAGTCTTTCAAAAACTACAAATTCAACCTATCATTTGCAGATCCAAATTATCGAGCAGCTGCTCCAGCTCGTCCATTCGTCTAAGCGATGTTCCTTGCGATGAGGAGGGATGCGAAATTCCGATTATAGAGACCGATGCATCGGCACAATTACCATACGAGAGGCTAATCTCTCCCTGCCGAACCTCATTGCCGGCCAAAAAAAGATTTTTAATCCACAGGTAATTGTAAACCCCAAGCACAACGATAAACCTTGGTCGTAGGATTTCTACCTCACGCCAAAGAATGTGCTCTGGGCAGTGGAGCCACATTGCAGGCAAGGGCTCACTGTTTTTACCACTTGGCGCGCACTTAATGCTATTGGTAACCGCAATGTAGTCCAAAGCCGCTTTCAATTCCTCCTTGGGTGGATAAGGCCTTTGGGCTGGGGTTGGAGTAGTTCCTACAGCTCGCAATAAAAGGGCCGAGTACGAAAGCAGCCGATGCCAAAACAGGCTACCACGGTATCCGGGCTTGGCAAAAGTTCTTACCCTGCCCAGCATAATCTCATCAATGGCAAGTTTAGCCAGCTTGTCCTCCGCTTCGGCATCGCCAAAGCCATTCATATTGATACCCAGCACCAGCACTCGCCCCGCATCATAATTACTGCCGATAAAGGGTGAGTACAAACCCCAGTCGCAGTTCTCCCTTCGCTCCTCCTCCACCTCAGCCCAGCAGGTATGGCGATGGCTACAATTGTGCATTGGGGATTGGTGCAATATATTAAGCTCTTTGTACAGATTATCTAGCTCATTTTTTAATTGTTGCATATCAGAATTATTTTGGGTGAATTCAACCTAATAGGATTTAATATTGCTAATAAAATGTATCTCTATTGTAAGCACACCACAAGCAGTAAATATCTACTCTTACATCTTTAAATAAACACCGACAAACAAGTAGAATGTAAAGATTACTTGAAATTATTCAGATGCTGATAAAGCAGGTAAGCGCCTCGGTATTCGGGGTAAAGGGTGGGTGAAAATTCTGCCCGCTCCGCAATAATATCCTTTAGCGAAACCCCAAACAGCCTTATACTCTCAGCCTCCGAGAAAGCAGAGGCCTCCTTCCGGTTTATGCGCTTACGAAGGGTTTGGGCTTCCTCGGAGCTGCATCCTGCACCCATTACAATCAACTTTTCAAACTGATAATTGTACAGGAGCCATCCGTTGGAGTCATCCAGTAGCAGATCAAGCGGCGAACATTTGCTTTTCACAGGTTCAACCAATCGCTTTAGCAAGTCTCTTCGCGTGGGATAGGCCGTTGTAAGAATCAGCACACTGGCAAAATCGGTAGTTTTAATTAGCCCTAAGTAGTTTTCAAAGGATGAAAGGTTGCTGTTTAAATTGATATCGGAGAAAAACGATGCGCAAACAACCTGCCTAGGCTTAGTATCGATATACACAATATGGCCAAAAAAATTGTTGTAAAAGGAAGTCCAATTATCGCCATACTTCATAGCAATTAATTGGGTATGAGATTCATCCTCACCAACTACAAAGTATTTCTCCTTAATGCAATCCATAATTACGTTTTTTTTCGTTAGTACTACTGCGTCTCAAAGACGTAAAGAATTGGCAAATGATTACGAGAAGAACCTGTAATCCGCATTGCTAAACCTTATCGACTCTGGGCTATGAGTCTCATTTTTTAGCGATATCACATCTATTTGCTCTTGATAAATAACTCCCATATCATCCTCAATAATCCCATTGAACGAAGGTCGATAGAATGCATAGATTTGCGAGCATTGGTTAATAATCTCCCTAGACCAGATAAAGTTTTGCAGGGTTGGTGCAGAGAAGGCATCATCCAAATTGTTTGAAACTAACCGGGTGGAGAACACAACCCGCACCTTAATCCGGTGGCTAATGAATAGCAGGGCATCCACTATGCCATCCTTTCCAGGGTACGAGAAGGTGCCCGCTGGCGATAGGGAGTAGTGTTCCACATCGTCGATTATCACGGTTGTAAAACCGCCATCCTCAATGTACTCAATAAACTCAATAAACGACTCCACGCAGTAGTATCCAAGGGTGGTGTTTAGCTCCAGGTTTGGGTTAATGGCACCATCAATACCCTTTAGGATATGCTCAAGACGCTGGGTGTAGTCGGTGTAGCTTACAAACAGCACCTTTTCATTGAATGCCAGATGATTGGCTAGCTTAAGTAGGAAGCGGGTTTTACCCACTCCCCTATCGCCGCCAAAGGCGATTAGGCCGTTGGATAGTTTTAGTCTGTTCATTAATTGGATTGATTGGTTGATTGATTGATTGATTGATTGATTGGTTGATTGGTTGACCCTGCCTTTGCCGTCACGCCGGGCTACGGGAGGGCAGGCAGGCTGCCTGACTGACGTCGGCAGGAAGGTTGATTGATTGATATACTTATTGTAATTGTAGATTAAGCACTCTTAGAAACACCGTGAAGTAGGCTTGGCCACAGAGAATCACGGTATTACTTGCTGAGAATCTCTGAGAATCTCAAGGTTTTAAATAAGCATGTTGGAATACAATTAGCTTTCGGCTAGTATTTTGCCAGTGATTATGCGTTCCTCAATCTCGACCAGCTTATCCCAGAGGTGCGATTGCTTAAAATGGCTAAAATCGGAAACGGGGATATAGCGCTTAAACCGTTCGAATAGCTTGAAGTTCCAGCTGATCTCACGGTTTTCAATTAGCTCTCGCCAATCCCACTTATCGATAAACTGCTCGATAACCTCAGGGGTGATATGGCTGGCATTTCTTGAAATGGTCTTCCAGTCCCACTTCGATTCAAACCTTTTGATTATATCCCAATGAGGTGGTCTAGAATCATGATAACGGCATGCTGTGACCGATTCTGTTAGCTCGTTCCAATCAATTCGGGCTTGAAACTTTTCTATCATTTCTGCTGTCCAAGCAATGTCCCTATTTTGGCACAGCTCTGTCCAGTCCCAGTGATCGGCATACTGCTCAAGCAGCTTTTCGCTCCAGGGCAACTCCGAACTGGCCGATAACTTCTTCCAAGCATCATTCTCGCGGATGCGCTTAATAAACTCCTCCTCAAAGGATTGTAACTCATTTCTAGTTGTCATAATTGTTCCTCCTGTATTTTGATGTTTGTATTATGGTACCAAAATACAGTGGCGAAACGACGAAGGGTGACGTTGGGGAAAATAAAGCAAACTATTTCCATGAGCATACCAGCAACCAACTACAGATCTAACCCCTATAAACAAAAAAACCGCTGCAAACAAATAGTTCACAGCGGGTTACAATTTTAAAAAGTGCCCAGGACAAGACTCGAACTTGCACACCCTAACGGGCACCAGCCCCTCAAGCTGGCGTGTCTACCAGTTTCACCACCTGGGCAGAACACTTATGTTTATTACTGAAAGAACATTAATTACCTACACAACTACCCCTCAAGCTGGCGTGTCTACCAACCTGCCTGTCGCGCTCTTTGACAGGTTTCACCACCTGGGCAGAACACTTATGTTTATTACTGAAAGAACATTAATTACCTACACAACTACCCCTCAAGCTGGCGTGTCTACCAACCTGCCTGTCGCGCTCTTTGACAGGTTTCACCACCTG
>JAVERU010000004.1:0-53797 GCA_034006965.1 Tenuifilaceae bacterium | reverse complement strand
GTTTCACCACCTGGGCAGAACACTTATGTTTATTACTGAAAGAACATTAATTACCTACACAACTACCCCTCAAGCTGGCGTGTCTACCAACCTGCCTGTCGCGCTCTTTGACAGGTTTCACCACCTGGGCAGAACACTTATATTTATTACTGAAAGAACATTAATTACCTACACAACTACCCCTCAAGCTGGCGTGTCTACCAACCTGCCTGTCGCGCTCTTTGACAGGTTTCACCACCTGGGCAGAACACTTTTACTTATTACTGAAAGAACATTTATTACCTACATAATAACCCCTCTAGCTAGCGTGCTTACCAACCTGCCTGTCGCGCTTTTTTTGACAGGTTTCACCACCTGGGCAACATCTCAAACTTCTAAGACTTAGTGCCCAGAACAGGACTCGAACCTGCACATCATTGCTGATACTAGTCCCTGAAACTAGCGCGTCTACCAATTCCGCCATCTGGGCAAAGCTAAAATTTGGGACGCTTCACAGAACTCATGGCCGTCAACAACTCGTTAAGACCTTTTTCCATCCGATGGCGGGAGCTCGTCCCTCGGTTCCGCCATCTGGGCTTATTGCGGATGCAAATTTAACAAATAATTGCTTACGCAAATATTAATCGTGTAAATTTTGAGTAACCAAGTAGAATTTTTCTACGATAGGGACTTCTCCAGCATCCCCTCGCTATTCTCTGTAAACCCAAGTTTGGTTAGGTACTGGTTGTGCTTTTTGCTCGATTTGTTTGCCACCAGCTTTCTGAACCCCATTTCCAAAAACCTTGCCTTAAGGTTGTTGTACACAAACTTCCCGCTCTTAAAATCACGTAGCTCTGGGATGGCATAATCTAGGTCAACCTTTAAAACTCCATTGTCAAGCCTTTTGGCTAGGAATAGTCCTGCTATTGTCATATTGCGAAGCACAAAGAAATTCACATCGCTATCGTCTGGGCAATATTCAAACTCGGGGAAATACTTTTTTATATCCTGTTTATGGAACGATATAAAACGTACAAGGTAGTTGCTATCAGGCTTAGCCTCAATCACCTCAAAAACCTCTTTTTTTGAATAGAATAGATATAAATAGTATACATCCACCAGCACAATAAAGCCGTTCATCACCCCAACGGGTATCGATCCTATCAAAAAACCATAAGCCGAGAACAGTCCAGCACCAATCAGGTTAATTACCCTAAACTTAACCAAAGAACTCATTGCCATTGAAAGGGCAATAAGTATAGACGCTAAATATCCCAACCACTCAAGTATGCTAATTTCCATAATGCAAAAAGTTAATTTTGTTCGGCAAAGATAAAAAATCCCATATATTTGCTACCTTTTTTTACTGCTCCAATAAATATAGTTGTACATTTTGAGGTATTAGAAGAATGTATTTCACACTAATCCTTTGCCAACTTTTGTTGTCAAACCAACTTACAATTTGATTATTTACTGTTAACCATACGCACAATGGAAAAAATGTTAAAAGCCTTTTCATCTCTAGCATTAGCTTTACTTTTCTCAACATTACTAGCTGCTCAAGAGCCCGAGCAATGGATCAGGTATTCGGCCATTTCGCCAAACGGTAATACCATTGCCTTTACCTTTAAAGGAAATATTTTCACCGTTCCAACGCAAGGTGGGCAGGCCAAACAAATCACCTTCCATCAGGCGCACGATTTTATGCCCGTGTGGAGCAACGATGGTTCTCAAATCAGCTTTGCCTCCAATCGCTTTGGCGATTTTGATGTATTTATTATTGATGCGCAGGGTGGCGAGGCCAAAAGGCTAACCTATCACTCGGCCGATGAATTCCCTTACACTTTCACCGCTAACGACCAAGAAATCATCTTTGGCGCGCAACGCCTCGATGCAGTTAACCACAGGCAGTACCCAACGGGATCGCAGCCCGAGGTTTACACCGTGCCAACTAGTGGCGGAAGGGTTAATCAGCTGTGGACAATTCCCGCCGAAATGATCCGTGTTAGCGCAAATGGCAAAACCATGGTTTACCATGATAAGAAGGGTGGTGAGAACGAGTGGCGCAAGCATCATCGTTCGGCAGCTACCCGCGATATCTGGAGATTTGATGCTGAGACTAATCAGCATAAAATGATAACCTCCTTTGAAGGGGAGGATAGAAATCCAGTATTCGCCAATAGCGACCAAAGCATATACTACCTAAGCGAGCAGAACGGAACATTCAATGTGCACCGATTGAACCTAGATAACCCCAGCAATGTGGAGCAAATATCGCACTTTGAGCTACACCCCGTTCGTTTCCTCAGCATCAGCAATTCAGGAACCCTTTGCTACACGCATCACGGCAATTTATATACGCAAATCCCCGGTAGCGAACCCCAAAAGGTTGATGTTACCATCCGCACTGGGTCGCTTGCTAACGATGAGCAGATAATACCCGTTACGGGCAACGTAAGCGAGATGGCCGTATCGCCCGATGGTAAAGAGATTGCCTACATTGTTCGAGGCGAAGTTTTTGCCTCATCGGTGGAAGGGAATTTCACAAAACGCGTTACCAGCACCGTTGAGCAGGAGCGCTTTGTTAGCTTTACACCCGATGGCAAATCGATAGTTTACGCAAGCCAGCGTAACTCCACTTGGGGCATTTACAAAGTATCGCGGGTAAAGGAGAACGAACCCTTCTTCTCTGCCTCTACCCTACTTAAAGAGGAGAAAGTAATTGACAACGATAACGACAACTACCAACCCAAGGTATCACCCGATGGCAAGGAGATTGCCTTTATCGAAAACCGTAGACACCTAAAGGTTTACAATATAGAAACCAAGCAGATTCGCGAGATACTTGGCCCCGATAAGCTTTTCTACATGCGCGATGGCGATCAGCAGTTCGAGTGGAGCCCCGACAGCAAGTGGTTGTTGGCGCGTTACTCCCCATCGTTGGGCGTAAGCGAGGTGGTGCTACTCGATGCCTCAGGCGAGCGGGAGATGATTAACCTTACCGAAAGTGGTTTTGACGATGGTTCGGCCAAATGGATAAACCAGGGCAAGCAAATCATGTGGTTTAGCGATAGGCACGGCCTGCGTTCGCATGCCAACAGCGGAACCCGCCAAAGCGACGTTTACTCATTTTTCCTTACCCGCGACAGCTGGGATAATTTCAACCTGAGTAAGGACGAGTACGACCTTTGGAAAGAGATTGAAAAAATTGAGGAGAAAGAGAAGGAAAGTACCAAAGCCGATGATAAAAAGAAGAAGAGCAAGAAGGAGGAGGAAAAGGTAGACTCTACGCTTATCAAAATAGACTGGGAAGGACTTCGCGACCGCAAGAAGCGCCTAACCATTCACTCATCGAGCCTTGCCGATGCTGTGCTATCAAAAGATGGGGAAACGCTTTACTACCTCGCCCGCTTCGAGAAGGGTTTCAACCTTTGGAGTACAAACCTCCGTACCCAGGAAACCAAGATGATTGTTCCGCTCGATGCAAAATCGGCCAAGCTGGAGTGGAGCAAGGATATGAGCAAACTTTTCCTGCTCTCCAACGGAAGGATATCGACAATCGACCTCAAGTCGAACCGCAACACCCCCATCAGCATCAAGGGGGAGCTCACGCTAAAAATTTCCGACGAGCGGCACGAGATGTTTAACCATGTTTGGAAGCGTAACAAGGCCATGTTCTACATATCCGATTACCACGGTGCACCATGGGATAAACTATACGATGAATACCAACCCAAGGTTGATTTGGTTGGGAATGACTTTGAGTTTACCGAGCTGCTCTCCGAAATGCTTGGCGAGCTTAACGTATCGCATAGCGGAGCTAGGTTTAGATACAGCGACCCCAACGGAACTCAAACCGCCTCGCTGGGTATTTTTATCGACTATAATCACACTGGGAATGGAATAAAAATAGCCGAGATTATTCAGTTTGGCCCATTGGACAAGGAGCATATCAAGGTAAAACCCGGTATGATTATTCAAAAAATTGACGGGGATGAGATTACCAATGATGTAGATTTTGCCAAATTCCTAAACCGTAAGGCCGACAAATTCACCTCTCTGGAAGTTTTTGATCCCGCCAACAACACTACATTTCATGCCACCGTAAAACCCATTACCCTGAGTGAGGAAAACGGCTTGCTTTACGACAGGTGGGTAAAACAGAATGAGAAGCTTGTTGAGCAGCTTAGCAATGGACAGCTGGGTTACGTTCATATCCCCGGAATGAGCGATGGCCCCTACCGCAACACCTACGATAGGGCAATGGGCAAATACGCCAACACCAAGGGGCTAATAATTGACACCCGTTTTAATGGGGGTGGCGACTTGGTTAGCGATTTGGCCATGTTCCTCACAGGCAAAGAGTTTATTGAGTACGCCATCGAAAACCGTACCCTAGGATACGAGCCAACCGCTCGCTGGACCAAACCCACCGTGGCTCTTGTGAACGAAGCCAACTACAGCGATGGTCATTGCTTTGCCTGCGGATATCAGGATTTAGGTATTGGCAAGCTAATTGGTATGCCCGTGCCAGGCACCTGCAGCTTCGCTGGCTGGGAAATGCTACAAAACGGAAGGGTAATGTGGGGTTCGGTACCCGTAAGCGCAAAAAATATGGCAGGCGAATGGTTAGAGAATAACCAAACCGTTCCCGATATCATGGTTAAAAATATGCCCGGTGATATTGATAATGGCCGCGATGAGCAGCTTGAAGTAGCTATAAAGGAGCTAATGAAAGATATCTAAGTCCCTATGTTTAAGTTTCGAATATTATTCTAATATGACTATCCGTTTCGATACCAAAACACCGAATCGTCATTGCGAATCCGCCAGCCGGCGGATGAAGCAATCTTTATTTCACTGAATACGAATAGATTGCTTCGTCATAAAAAACACTCCCTGCCTGCCGCCTGCCTGCCGCCTGCCTGCCGGCAAAGGCAGGGCAAAGGCAGGGCAAAGGCAGGCTCGCAATGACGTATTCTTATATTTTATTTTAGCGGACAATCATTTATTCTAAAATTCAATTGCCACGGGCTTGGTTGCTGAGCCTGTCGTAGTAGAGCCCGTGGCAATCAACAAAATATCCTGTAATCATAAACCTAAACAGTTTATAAGATTGCTCAAGTAAATACAATAAAAATTAAGGGTGGCGAAATTCGCCACCCTTAATTATGAAATATATTGAACATTCTAAATCTGAGTCATCTTCTCGGCGTAGTACTTACCATCTTTAAGCTTTTGGGCACACTCGGCAAACGCATTAACTGTGAGTTTTACATCCTCAAGGGTGTGCACTGCGGTTGGTATAAGGCGAAGCAAAATCTGACCCTTTGGAATAACCGGGTAAACCACAATGGAGCAGAAGATATTGTAGTTCTCGCGGAGGTCAAACACCATATTGGTAGCCTCGGGCACATTGCCCTTCATATATACAGGGGTAACAGGCGATTGGGTTTTTCCAATATCTAGTCCAACCTCTGTCAACCCCTTTTGCAAGGCGTTTACAATGGTCCAAAGATTTTCCTTTAGCTCGGGCTGTGTTTGCATTATCTCAAGGCGCTTAAGAGCACCAATAACCATAGGCATTGGAAGCGACTTGGCGAAAATTTGCGAGCGCAAATTGTAAGCTAAATACATTACTATATCTTCCTCAGCAGCCACAAAAGCACCAATCCCTGCGCCACTCTTGGCAAAGGTTGAGAAGTGAACATCTACCTCATCCTCCACACCAAAATGCTCCGCAGTACCAGCACCAGTTTTACCCAAAGTACCAAAGCCGTGGGCATCGTCAACCAGCAAGCGGAACTTAAACTCCTTTTTAAAATCAGCAATAGCTTTCAGATTGCCCAAGTCGCCAGCCATACCGAATACACCCTCAGTAATAACAAGGATACCACCACCCGTTCTCTCGGCAAGGTTGGTCGCATGGGTTAGCTGCTTGCGCAGGCTATCCATATCGTTATGTGCAAACACGAATCGTTTGGCAGGGGTTAACCTTAATCCATCGATAATGCATGCATGCGACTCCGAATCGTACACCACCACATCGTTGCGCGAAACCAAAGCATCAATAATGGAAACCATACCCTGATATCCGTAGTTCAGCAGGTATGCTGCAGGTTTCTTAACAAAAGCGGCAAGTTTTGCCTCTAGCTCTTCATGAAAGCGAGTTTGACCACTCATCATCCTAGCACCCATGGGGTATGCCATACCGTACTGAGCAGCTGCCTCGGCGTCGGCCTTACGTACCTCAGGGTGATTTGCCAACCCAAGATAATTATTGAGACTCCAGGTTAAAACCTTTTTGCCTCTAAATGTCATCCAAGGCTTAATCTCGCCCTCGAGCTTGGGAAATGCGAAATATCCATGGCCCTCTTTATGGTACTGGCCAATGGGGCCCATACTTTTTCTAACCTTATCAAATATATCCACAGCTATAAAATATTGGTTAAACGATTTTTTTAAACTCCCACAAAATTACACCTTATTTATGAAATATGAATACTCAATGTTAAACCAATTTTGACATATAGCCTACAGATCTATTAATATATCTGTTTTTTTCTCGAAATCTTACATGACGACCTACTATATAGCCAATTGTAATCATTTTAGGCAACACATTGAGTATCCGTATTATGAAAAATGATAATCATCCCACAATTGTGGTAGCAAAATAACAAATACGCAGTGGACTTAAAACTTTTTAACTCGCAAATCGAATTTTACCATTGCTATAACATAGCTTTTCCCGATATTGTTGCTAACTTTGCTCGCTTAAATAATGGGGCACAATATTCGGATAAAAATTGTGTTTATTCATTGTAAACGCCTTATAATTAGCTATGAAAAGAGTTAGCCTTTTAGTTTTAATTGTCATCGCCATTATAGCCGCCTCCTGCAGCGGATTCGACAAACTCCTAAAGAGTAGAGACTATCCTTTGATGTACAAGGAGGGCCTGAAGTACTACGAAAATGGTGAGCATTACAGGTACACCACAATTTTTGAACAGCTAACCCCAGTATACCGTGGCACTGCCCAAGCCGACACCATCGAATTCTACCTGTCGCAGGGTTATTACAATCAGGGCGATTACCTTTTGGCGGCGCATTACTTCGATAGGTTTAGGCAGAACTACCCACGAAGCCCATTTGTTGAGCAGGCAGAATACATGTATGCCTACTGCTTTTACAAATCGTCGCCCCGACCACTGCTCGACCAGGAAACAACCAAGAAAGCTATAGCTGCCTTCTCCGAGTTTATTACCAAGTACCCTAACTCGTCAAAAAAGGCAGAGGTAAATCGGATCCTCACCGATCTTCGTTCTAAGCTTGTAGAAAAATCATACCTAAGCGCCAAGCTGTACTACGATATGGGAGACTATAAGGCTGCCATAACAGCGCTAAAGAATAGCTCCTACGAATTTCCCGACAGCGAATACCGTGAGGACATACTTTTTATGATACTTCAATCGTCGTACATCCTAGCCGAGAATAGTGTGCCAGAGAAACGCCGTGAGCGCTTCCAAAACACCCTCGATGAATACTTCAATCTTTTGGGAGAATTCCCCGAAACGAAATACAAGCGTGAAGCCGAAAGGATTTATGCCAACAGCATTAAAGTAATTGAAAACTAGATAAAAATTCTCAACCATGGACTTCAAAAAGGTTTCAGCTCCACTAACCACAACAACTCAAGACTTCAGCCAGCTCGACAAAGAAACGGGCAATATCTACGAGTCGGTACGTGTAATTGCTAAGCGTGCCAACAGGATAAGCCAAGACATGAAGCAAGAGTTAAACCGAAAGCTTGAAGAGTTTGCCTACTACACCGATAACCTTGAGGAGGTTTTCGAAAACCGTGAGCAAATTGAGATTAGCAAGTTTTACGAGCGTCTTCCAAAACCCACCCTAATTGCGCTGCAAGAGTTTCTCGATGGAAAACTTTACCATCGCAAGGGGTTAGAAAATCAGGAAACCGAGAACTAGATGCTTAAGGGGAAGAATATACTTGTTGGTATTACAGGTAGCATTGCGGCATACAAAGCAGCAACGCTTGTACGTCTCCTGGTTAAGGAGGGTGCAAGCGTTAAAGTAGTAATGACACCACTGGCCAAGGAGTTTATCACCCCACTAACGCTGGCAACCCTCTCAAGAAACCCAATTCTTGTAGATTTTTTTAACCCCGAGAATGGGGATTGGAATAGCCATGTTGATTTGGGCATGTGGGCCGACTTATATCTAATTGCCCCAGCCTCAGCCAACACCATGGGAAAGATGGCGCACGGCGTGGCCGACAATCTTTTGCTCACATCATATCTTTCGGCCAAGTGCCCTGTAATGGTTGCACCTGCCATGGACTTGGATATGTATCAGCATCCAACAACCCAAAGCAATATAAACATTCTGAAGGGGTTTGGTAACATTATTATTGAGGCGGCAACTGGCGAGCTTGCAAGCGGCCTCTCTGGGAAGGGACGGATGGAAGAGCCTGAGAGAATTCTTGAAGCCGTCAAATCGTTCTTTGGGTATGAGCAACAGCTACTTGGCAAAACAGTGCTGGTAACATCGGGGCCAACCTACGAACCCATTGACCCGGTTCGTTTCATAGGCAATAGATCATCGGGAAAAATGGGCTATGCAATTGCACAGGAGCTAGCTTTACGGGGAGCACAAGTTAACTTTGTTACAGGCCCCACCAAGCACTTGCCCAACCACCCCAACATCACAATCAATAAGGTTACCACAGCTTCAGAGATGTATGAGTCCTCAACCTCTTGCTTTAGCAGTTGCGATGCGGCCATACTTGCCGCCGCAGTAAGCGATTTCAGCCCCAAACAGGTGGCCGATGAGAAGTTGAAAAGGGAAGAAAACTCGCTGCAACTTGTGCTCGAGCCAACCCAAGACATTGCAAAAGCACTTGGAAAGAGTAAGAGCAAAAAGCAAATACTTGTTGGTTTTGCCCTTGAAACCCATGACGAGCTATCCAACGCCAAGAAAAAAATTGAATCAAAGAACCTCGACTTTATCATACTCAATTCGGCAAACGAAAAAGGTGCTGGTTTCGATGTTGATACAAACAGAATAACGATAATACACCGCAATGGAAATTCCGTTGCTTTTGACCTAAAATCGAAGCAAGAGGTTGCCAAGGATATAGTAAATGAGCTGGTTAAAACAATGGGCATTGCCTAAAAGAGCAAGCTAACCCATAACATAATCCGTTTGGCTATGAGACTTCAAAAATGGATACTAACTGGAATACTTCTAATAGCCCTTCCCACACTGGCTTACCAGCAGGAGCTAAGGTGTAATGTCCAAATCAACTCACAAAAAATACAGGGAACCAACAGGCAGCTGTTTCAAACACTACAAACAGCAGTTTACGAGTTCATGAACAACACCACCTGGACCAACCATATCTATGGCCAGGACGAGCGCATTGAGTGCAACGTGATGCTTACCCTTAACGAGCAGATTGGCTCCGACGAGTTTCGTGGCACCATTCAAATACAATCGCGACGACCGATATTCGGCACTTCGTACAATACCACAATGCTTAATATTGTGGACAACAACCTACAGTTTCGCTACATCGAGTTCGATCAGCTGGAGTTTTCCGATACCCGCCACGATAATAATCTTACCTCAATACTAGCCTACTACGCATACATCATCCTTGGGTTCGACTACGACTCTTTCTCGTACCTTGGTGGCACCGAGTATTTTCAAAAAGCCGAGCGTATAGTGAATAACGCCCAGAACGCTACCGATGGTGAGCGTGGCTGGAAGGCATACGAAGGGAACAGAAAGAATAGGTACTGGCTAATTGAGAATATTCTCAACGCCAAGTATAGGCCGCTGCGCGAGGTGAACTACAAGTACCACAGGCTAGGCCTCGACCGTATGAGCGATAAGCTGGTTGAAGGGCGCACCGAGATTGCCGAAGCGCTCACCAGTATCCAAAGGGTATTCAGAGAGAAACCTGATCCTTACATGTACTACCTACAGGTATTTTTTGATGCTAAAAGCGATGAGCTGGTAAACCTATTCTCCGAATCGTTCCCTGCCGAGAAAACCCGAGTGGTAAACATCCTCACCGAGGTTGATAATGCCAACGTTTCGAAATACAACCGCATTATGAGCAGCGATTCAGGGGGATTTTAATGTTGGCTCATTCGTTCGTAATGTAACAATATAGCCCATGCTGAAAACACTCCTTGTTCAAAACTACGCCCTAATCGATACTCTGGAAATCGAGTTTCATCAGGGATTAAATATTATTACTGGCGAAACAGGTGCAGGAAAATCTATACTGCTTGGAGCGCTGGGCCTGATCCTCGGAAATAGAGCAGAAACAACCGTGCTAAAGGACAAATCGAAACCCTGTGTGGTGGAGGGAACCTTTAACCTTACGGGCTACAGCTTACAAGATTTCTTTGCCGAGAACGATATTGAGTACTCCGACCTAACAACCATAAGACGTCACATAAATCCTGCAGGAAAATCACGGGCATTTGTTAACGAACTACCGGTTACCCTTAACAACCTAAAGGATTTGGTTGGGCAAATTATTGATATCCACTCGCAGCACCAAAACCTACTTCTTGCCGATGGCAAGTTTCAGCTATCAGTACTCGATTCGTTTACCGATAATAATCAGCCCCTTGCCCGCTACAAGGAAACCTATTTAAGGTACAGAAACCTAACCGCTGAGCTAGAAAGTTTGAAGGA
This sequence comes from Tenuifilaceae bacterium, assembly GCA_034006965.1. Lineage (GTDB taxonomy): Bacteria > Bacteroidota > Bacteroidia > Bacteroidales > Tenuifilaceae > Perlabentimonas. Next base: position 43,084 of record JAVERU010000004.1, on the reverse strand, counting down.
AAAGGCCTCGCAGGCCAAAGCCAACCTCGATTACTTGCAATTCCAGCTGAAGCAGCTTAACGAGGCTAAGCTTAAATCGGGCGAAGAGATTGAGCTGGAAGCACTGCAACAGCAGCTATCGCACGCCGAGGAGATAAAAACAAACCTACAAGGTGCATACACCCTGCTTAATGCCGATGAGTCATCCATTCTGGTTTGGTTAAAGGAGGCGGAATCATCTCTTAGTAAAATATCCCACTTCTTCTCCCCAGCAGAGGAACTTCAGGCCCGAATAGAGAGCTGCCGTGTTGAGCTAAAAGATATTGCCCAAGAAATTGAGCTGCAAAACGAGAAGGTACTGCTCGATCCGGCAGAGTTGGAAGCGGTAACCCAACGGCTCGATATGATACTATCGCTACAGCAAAAGCATAGGGTATCATCCGTTGATGAGCTAATCGAGTTAAGAAAAAGGTTAGATGTACAGGTTGACGAGATAACGAACTACGATCAGGTACTACTGCAAAATGAAGTTGAACTTGATGAGATTACTAAGCTTGCCCTTAAGCAGGCGCAAGAAATAAGCGATACCCGGAAGGCAGGTAGTAATAAATTTGAGGAAAGCATCAAAACATTGCTAGCTCAGCTTGGGATGCCACACGCAAACTTCAAGGTAAATATAGAACCTGTTAACGACCTTCGACCCCAAGGAATAGATAAGGTTACCTTCCTTTTTTCGGCTAATAAACAGATGCCCCTTAACGACCTGTCAAAAGTTGCCTCGGGAGGAGAGCTCTCTAGGCTAATGCTTAGCCTAAAATCGCTAATGGTGAAAACCAAGGGGCTACCCACCATCATCCTCGACGAAATAGACACAGGGGTTTCAGGCGAAGTTGCCGATAAGGTTGGTAATATAATTAGCAACATGGCCCGAAGTATGCAAGTTGTAAATATTACCCACCTGCCCCAAATTGCCAGCAAGGGTAGCCACCATTTCTTGGTATACAAAGACCAAGATAATGAAGGTGCCGAGACCCGGATAAGACTACTCTCGGCAAAGGAACGCATCACCGAGATCGCCAAAATGCTTAGCGGCGAAAAAATTTCCGAGGCTGCCATAACAAACGCCAAACACCTACTAGGCAACGAGTTAAATTAAACAAGCAGATAGCATTAATCGAATAATGTTCGCCTGCAGCGAACATCACAGCTATACGTTTGTTTACAATTCCATCTGAACAGTAATTTTGTATCTTTGCACCGACAAACGTGTGGTATTAATCAACCTAAATATTCTTATGGCTAACAACTTACTAAAGGGAAAAAAAGGGATTATTTTTGGAGCGCTCAACGAAAGTTCCATTGCTTGGCATGTTGCCGAGAAGGCTCACGCCGAGGGTGCTGAGCTGGTGCTAACCAACACCCCAGTTGCTATGCGCATGGGTTCGGTAAACGAACTAGCCAAGAAGTGTAACGCCCTGCTTATAGCTGCCGATGCGACCAATGTGGATGATCTTAACAACCTGTTCCAGGAATCGATGGAGCATTTTGGTGGAAAAATCGACTTTGTGCTCCATTCCATCGGCATGTCACCCAACGTTAGGAAAGGAAGAACGTACGACGACCTAGACTACAACAACTTCCATAAAACGCTCGATATCTCGGCAATATCATTCCACAAAATGCTTCAGGTTATATGGAAGCTAGATGCCATTAATGAGTGGGGATCAGTTCTGGCCCTTTCGTACATTGCTGCACAACGCACGCTTTATGGATACAACGATATGGCCGATGCCAAAGCGCTTCTTGAGTCAATTGCTCGTAGCTTTGGCTACATCTTTGGCCGTGAGCGCAAGGTGCGAATCAATACCATCTCACAATCGCCCACGCTAACCACAGCAGGGAGTGGAATTATGGGCTTTGAGGGACTGCTAGACTTTACCGACCGCATGTCGCCCCTTGGCAATGCTGATGCGCAGGAGTGTGCAGGTTTCTGCATCACCCTTTTCAGCGACTTAACCCGTAAAATAACCATGCAGAACATCTATCATGATGGTGGTTTCTCCAGCATGGGTATGAGCCAGCGCGCTATGGCTGTTTACAATAAAAATTTAGATGAGTGTAGGGATTGCCAATAGAGCAACCACAAGTGTTGAATTGAAAAAAGCCCCAGTGGGGCTTTTTGTTTTATCCTAGATAAGCTTTAAGCAGCTTGCTACGTGAAGTATGACGAAGCCTTCGGATGGCCTTCTCCTTTATCTGTCGTACCCTTTCACGGGTTAACCCAAACCTCTCACCAATCTCCTCGAGCGTCATCTCTTGACAGCTGATTCCAAAGAACAGCTTAATGATATCGCGCTCGCGCTCGGTTAGGGTAGCCAACGACCTATCGATCTCTCTGCAAAGCGACTCATTTAGCAGCGATTTATCGGCATTGGGCGAATCGTTGTTTACCAGAACATCCAACAGGCTGTTCTCTTCCCCGTCGACAAAAGGAGCATCAACCGATACGTGACGACCTGATACCCTGAGGGTATCAGCCACCTTTTCCTTGGGGAGTTCGAGCAAATCGGCTAGCTCTTCGGGCGAAGGGGTTCTTTCGAATTGCTGTTCAAACTTTGAAAACGCCTTGTTGATCTTATTGAGTGAGCCAACCTGGTTCAGGGGTAGCCTAACAATACGCGATTGCTCAGCAAGGGCCTGAAGAATAGATTGCCTAATCCACCATACCGCATAGGAAATAAACTTAAAACCACGGGTCTCATCGAATTTTTCAGCGGCTTTAATAAGCCCTAGGTTACCCTCATTAATAAGGTCGGGAAGGCTTAACCCTTGATTCTGATACTGCTTTGCCACTGACACCACGAAACGAAGGTTTGCACGAGTTAGCTTTTCAAGTGCCTCCTGATCGCCTTTCTTAATTCGTTGCGCCAGTTCTACCTCTTCTTCCACAGTGATTAGCTCTTCCTTACCAATCTCTTGCAAATATTTATCAAGGGATGCACTCTCCCTGTTAGTAATTGATTTTGTGATCTTTAGTTGTCTCATCTCAAACCTTTAAATTTTCATAAAGTTATGGCAATTTGCATATAAAGTCAAGTGTAAAACGCTGGTAACGAACAAATGTTGACCCCAGTAGAAAATTAATCTTACGAAGCTTTGTTTCAATCTAACAAAAAAGTCTGCAAAGGTAACAAATATTGCGGTTAGATAAAATCTAACCGCAATATTTAAAACACGTTATATTAGATTGCCCTTTTTACAAACCAATGGCATAATAAGCGACCAAACCATTGGGGTACACACCCTCTACAAGAACACCGCCCGATAGTGTGGATAGCATCTGATAGAGCTCCTCAGCTGTGGATACATTGGTTCTATTTACTCTTGTTATAATAAACCCTTCCTTAACACCTTGCTCCTTTAGCTTTCCATCTTTTAGCTTAACCACTTGAAGCCCACTCCTAATCCCTAGTCTTCGTTGTAGGTTTGCATCCACCTCTTTCAACTCGGCGCCAAGTATATCTACTATCTCATTGGGCCTAACAACATCGAATCCACCTCTCATATTACGCAACACCACCTCATATTGTTTCTTTTTATTGTTCCTATTTACCAAGATTTCTACCTTATCCTTAGGGCGATACTTGCTAATCTGCTCTTGAAGCTGATTCGGAGAGTTCACAGGCACACCGTTTACCTCCAGTATTACATCACCTTCTTTAAGCCCTATCTCCTCGGCAGCACCTCCCTCAGTAACACCCATCACAAGAACACCGTTCAGCTCATTTATCTTATACTTTTCGGCAAGGTCCGGGGTAAGATTGCTTATTGAAACACCTAGTATTGCCCTTTGCACCTCCCCAAACTCGATGATATCCATGGCCACTTTTTGGGCAATAGAGCTTGGAACGGCAAATGAGTACCCTGTAAAGTTGCCCGTTTGCGACGCAATGGCCGTATTAATCCCAACCAGCTCGCCCTTTAGGTTAACAAGCGCACCACCACTATTCCCGGGGTTTACAGCCGCATCGGTTTGAATAAACGACTCGATGGCGTACTGGGATGAAAGGATGTTAATGTTTCGAGCTTTAGCGCTAACGATGCCAGCCGTTACGGTTGAGTTCAGGTTGAAAGGATTGCCAATGGCAAGAACCCACTCTCCCACCTTTAGCATTTCGGAGTTCCCAAAAGGAATGAACGGAAGATTCTCCGCCTCAATTTTAATAACGGCCAAATCGGTACTGGGATCGCGACCAACCACCTTAGCATCAAAAGTTCGCCTATCGTTTAGCACCACCTCTATATTATCAGCCCTATCAATCACATGGTTATTAGTTACTATGTAACCATCCTTGCTGATAATAACACCCGACCCAGAACCAGATATCTGTTGGGGTTCGCGCTGACGGGGACCAAAGAAAAAATCGTAGAAGGGATTTCCAAAGGAATAGTCGGGTTGCGAACGTGTGGCCTTTGTCTTTACGTGAACCACTCCATGCACGGTACGTTCGGCGGCATATGTAAAATCAGTAATTTCTCCAGTACTAGTAGTAAACGATGCTAGACTAAAGGGCACCGAATCGTACTTCGGGAACGTTGGAGTGTGGGCTTGCGGTTGCTCCTTCGCCATAAAATGGGTGAACGCAAAAACCACCAATCCACCAATTACTGAGTAAAACACGGGCGCTAGAATTCTATTTGTTTTCATATCATATAGTGTTATTGTTTGCTGTTAGAACAATCAAACGTTGTGCCGTATAACATTAACAACCTGATTGTTAACACACCTTAACAGACCTGACAAAATTTCTGGCACATTTGTTAAATAGCAGTGAAAAAAATTCAGTTGGTAGGTTCGTCCGAATTACTTAGAATGGCATAATCTTAAATGGAATGGAAACAAGCTCGGAGAAAGTTTCGCCAGTTTCATACATATCTTCATCACCTGTTCTGTAGTACCAGTGTACTATAACAGACTTTTTTTGGCGATGAATCTCTTTTAGTAGATTTAAAATCTCTAAAAATTTTTTTGATGTAGAGGTATTAAAGTAGTCGAGCTTGAACACCAAAACAGTTTCACGATTTGGTATCTGCACGTAGCTGCGAAACCAATCAATTATTGGCTCGAAAAATTCGTTGCAATCCTCGGGGAGTGACTTCCCATAAAACTCAAATCGGCTCCTATCCACATCGAGGTTAACCTCTGGGGTGAACTGCGTTTCGTTTAATCTTATGGGAGTTAAAGAATTCATACTAAATTTATAGGTTATGTAAAGTTATAAAAATTATCATACTGATTGACTAATTTTTAAAGATTACTTTTGGTGAGCTCGCAAGCTCGGTTCTTCGCTTCCTGCGTGACCAAGTCATTTTCATATATGGAGGCGCCTCTTAATGACGTGTACTTATGTTGTATTTGGGGCCGAGGAGTTCACTGAACTTAGCGCAGCGATCTCACGAGCATTGCGAGCAACAAAAGCATTCTGTGGCTAATGTGGAGCAATATGATTAGAAGTTTAAACTTTTTTATGGTCACCAGTTAGTTAATTAGATATACCAACAAAAGGTTTCAAGTGATGCTAAAAATCGAATGTAAGTGCTAAGTATAAAAAAGGGAGGTTGCTGCGAAGCCTCCTCCCTATATATGTTCAAAAATATGGACTACCTAAGCGAATCAACAACAGCTTTGAAGGCTTCTGGATGATTCATAGCCATATCGGCTAGCACCTTACGGTTAAGAGCAATTCCCTTCTCGTTTACTTTACCCATAAACTCAGAGTATGACATTCCGTGAGTACGAGCGGCGGCGTTGATACGCTGAATCCAAAGCGCTCTGAATTCTCCTTTTTTCTTTTTGCGGTCGCGATAAGCGTACTGCAACCCTTTCTCCAGGGTGTTTTTTGCAACGGTGTAAACGTTACGACGGGCGAGGAAATTACCTTTAGTTTGCTTTAAAATCTTTTTCCTTCTAGCCCTTGATGCTACTGCATTGACTGAACGTGGCATAGTTTAAATCTGTTTTCGAATGATTAGCGTTTCGTCGATACGAAATCTTTTCGGCTAAGGCATTCTGTTAATAAAAAATAACTTCTACGATAAGCGATTGCTCACTACTTAAGCGCCAGTAACTGCTTAATGTTATTAGTGTCAGCCTTGCTAACTAAACCTGATTGCGTTAGGTTACGCTTTTGCTTAGTGGTTTTTTTAGTAAGGATATGGCTCTTGTAAGCGTGCTTGCGCTTAATCTTCCCAGTTCCGGTTAAAACGAAACGTTTCTTTGCACCGGAGTTTGTTTTTACTTTAGGCATTCTCCTTTGTTTATATTTGGTTAAAAATTAATTCTTCTTTTTAACAACCTTGGGAGAGATAAACATAATCATCCGTTTTCCCTCAAGCTTTGGAAGTTGCTCAACTTTACCAACCTCCTCAAGATCCTGAGCGAATCTTAGCAGTAAAATTTCGCCCTTCTCTTTAAATAAAATGGTACGGCCCTTGAAAAATACGAAGGCTTTCACCTTGGCTCCATCTTTAAGGAAGTTCTCGGCATGCTTTAGCTTAAAACCATAATCATGCTCATCGGTGTTTGGCCCGAACCTAATTTCCTTCACCACCACTTTCTGGGCGTTAGCTTTAATCTCCTTCTGTTTCTTCTTCTGCTGATAAAGGAACTTTTGGAAATCGATAACTCGACATACAGGGGGATCGGCTTTATCTGATATAAGGACCAAATCTAACTCCATATCATTAGCTATCTTTCTAGCCTCCTCAATGGACATTACTCCGTCATTGTCAACATTATCGCCAACTACGCGAACTACCCTAGCGCGAATCTGTTCATTTTTAAGGTATTTGCTATCCTGCTCTCTACCTTTTCTGATTCTTGGTGCTGCTATACTAAAACCCTCCTTTGATTAGTTAATACTAACTTATAATTTATGCTTCAATCTGTTTTTTCACTTCAGCCTCAATATGAGCAACAAATTCGTCAAGGTTCATCTGCCCCTTATCACCCTCACCTTGAACCCTAACAGAAATTTTTTCGTCAACTGCTTCCTTCTCGCCAACTATCAGTAGGTATGGAATTCGTTTTAACTCGTTATCCCTGATCTTCTTACCAATCTTCTCGTTGCGGTCGTCAATCAGGGTGCGAATATCGCAATTATTTAAGAAATCAACAACTTTTTTTGCGTAATCGTTGAACTTTTCGCTGATAGGAAGGACAACTGCCTGGTCGGGGGCTAACCATAGGGGGAAACGCCCTCCGGAATGCTCAATTAGTACGGCCACAAATCGTTCCATTGAGCCAAAGGGCGCGCGATGAATCATGATGGGGCGGTGACGCTTATCGTCGGCTCCAATATACTCAAGTTCAAATCGTTCGGGCAGGTTGTAATCGACCTGAATGGTGCCTAGCTGCCACTTACGTCCAATGGCATCCTTTACCATAAAGTCGAGCTTTGGCCCATAGAACGCAGCTTCTCCGAGTTCGGTGGTTGTTTCTAACCCCTTCTCTTTAACTGCCTCCATGATGGCTTGCTCTGCTTTATCCCAATTATCGTCGCTACCAATATATTTATCCTTATCGTTAGGATCGCGCAACGAGATCTGTGCTGTGAACTCCTTAAAATCTAAAGTTTTAAATATGTATAGAACGATATCGATAACCTTAACAAATTCATCCTTGAGCTGATCGGGACGGCAAAATATATGGGCATCGTCCTGAGTAAAACCACGAACCCTAGTTAATCCATGAAGTTCGCCACTCTGCTCGTAGCGATAAACCGTTCCAAACTCGGCCATGCGCACAGGTAAGTCTTTGTACGAACGGGGTTTATGCTTGTAAATTTCGCAATGATGGGGACAGTTCATGGGCTTGAGAAGAAACTCTTCACCCTCGGCAGGAGTATGAATTGGCTGAAATGAATCCTTTCCGTACTTGGCATAATGACCAGATGTAACGTATAGCTCCTTTTGTCCAATATGGGGAGTGATAACCTGCTCGTAGCCGTAATTCTTCTGAACTCGCTTCAAAAAATTCTCGAGGCGCTCGCGAAGCTGTGCGCCCTTGGGTAGCCATAAGGGCAAACCTTGTCCAACCTTTTGAGAAAAGGTGAATAGTTCTAACTCCTTACCGATTTTTCGATGATCACGTTTTTTTGCCTCCTCAAGCATGGCCAAGTACTCATCGAGTAACGTCTTCTTGGGAAACGAAATACCATATATACGTGTAAGCTGCTTATTCTTCTCGTTTCCTCGCCAGTATGCACCAGCTATAGAAAGTAGTTTAAAAGACTTGATGTAGCTAGTATCCGGTAGGTGGGGTCCACGGCATAGGTCGGTGAAATTTCCCTGCGAGTAGAATGTAATTGTTCCATCCTCCAGGTCGCTAATAAGTTCAACCTTGTAGGGATCACCTTTCTTGGTGTAGGTGGCAAGAGCTTCGGCTTTGGTAACTTCTTTACGGATAATCACCTCCTTGGCCTGTACAATCTCCATCATCTTGGCCTCAATCCTGGGGAGATCGCTATCGGATATGGTGTAATCACCAAAATCGATATCGTAATAGAATCCATTCTCAATGCTTGGCCCAATACCTAGCTTAACCCCAGGGTACAGCATTTCAACAGCCTCGGCCATAAGGTGCGCCGATGAATGCCAGTAGGCGTGCTTGGCCTCCTCCTCGTCCCACTTATGAAGCCTTATGGATGCATCTGTATTGATAGACCGCGTAAGGTCCCAAACCTCACCATTAACGGTTATAGAAAGTACCTCCTTGGTCAGGCGGTCGGAAATATTCTTGGCTATCTCAAGCCCAGTAACGCCCTTGGCAAACTCACGAACATTACCATCGGGAAAAGTTATCTTAATCATAGCATTAATTAGTTGTGAAAAACGGCTGCAAAATTAATCATAAATATTTAATTAACAGGAAATCGCTAGCAAAGTTCAGGTTTTATCGAACGAATAGCGACAGAATTTCCCTATCCTTTACGAACTGCGTGTACAGCGTAAAAACGGGGGTAGAAAAATCGTAGTAAGGGTCTAATTCCTAGCTGATAAGTTGGGGCTGTCCACTTCTCGCGATATGTGATGTCCCACCCTGCCCTGCTTAGTAGCATATCAAATTGCCAGTCGACAAATTCATGGTAGTGCCAGTCATATCGATCATTTAGATTTCTGTATGGCTTTGAAAACCATAAACTTAAAGGCACAGTAGCCACTAGCCGATTAGCAGGAAGATTCTTTAGCAAAACAAATGGAGAAACAATATGCTCAAGGATTTCGAAGGCAGTAACAACCTCTGCCCCAGTGTAAAGCCGAAGTTTTTCTGGTTCCAGATCAAGATCCTCACCCTGCGTACTCTGAACATTGTAACCTTGCAGGGTTAACTCCTCTGATAGCTTATTTTTAACACCCAGATCTAAAATGTTTTTGCAATCGGGCTCGACTCTTTTAAGAAAATTAATCGTTTTCTTAAAACGTTCTAATTTTATTCTATTTGTACTCATGCTATGGGTTACATTTTCAGCCAAAAGTATTTATAATATTCCTTTTTGCAAATAATAGCTAGTTTTGCAGAGCTTGGGTTAATCCATTTTAAATATTCACTATCAAAATTATCGACTTAAAACTAAAACTACATTGAGATGAAACGTATATTCCTATTCAACTTGCTGTTTGTATATACCTTCTTAGGCTTTGGCCAAAATCAGAAAATCACGCTGGAGGATATTCATAGGGACGGTACTTTCGCCGCTCGGTCGGTACGAGGCATCGTGTCGATGAACGATGGCGAACACTACACCGTGATGGAGCGGGGCGGAAAAATTGCGCGCTACAACTACGCCAAGGGGGAGCTGGTTGATGTGCTTTTCGACGCGTCGGATTTCGACATCGAATCGCTCAAGCAGTTCAGAAGCTACCAGCTAAGCTCCGACGAGAAAAAGATTCTGCTTACCACCGATGTTAACCCAATATACCGGCATTCGTTTACAGCCAGCTACTATGTTTACGATACCCAGACCAAAAAGGTTAAACCCCTTTCGGCGAATGGAGCTCAGATGCTGGCCACCTTTTCGCCCGATGGGCAAAAGGTTGCCTTTGTGCGCGACAACAATATCTTTATAACTGATTTGAACTCGGGCGATGAGCTGCAAATAACATCCGATGGTGAGTTTAACCATATCATCAATGGAGCAGCCGACTGGGTTTACGAAGAGGAATTCGCCCTAAAAACTGCTATGCAGTGGAGCCCCGATAGCCAACGATTAGCCTTTTACAAATTTGACGAGAGCAACGTTAAGGTTTTCCATATGCCTATGTTCCAAAATCAGCTATACCCTCCCACCTACTCGTTTAAGTACCCCAAGGCTGGCGAAGAGAACTCCAAGGTTAGTATTCACGTGTACAACCTGCATAGTCAAGAAACTAAGGCTATGGATATTGGTCCAGAAGTTGACCAGTACATTGCACGCATTAAGTGGACGGCCAACCCTGAACAGCTAAGCATGGTAAGGCTTAACAGGCTACAAAACAAGCTAGAAATCCTTTTAGCTAATGCAAACACTGGAGTCTCCAAGGTGCTTTATACCGAGGAGAACAGGCACTATATTGAGGAGCCTAACGATGACTACCCAATATACACAGCCGATGGCAAACATTTTATCATTACAAGCGAAATGGATGGCTACAACCATATCTACCTGTACTCTATGGATGGGAATTTAGTGCGCCAGCTAACCAAAGGGAAAGATGAGGTGCACTCCGTTTACGGTTACGATGCAAAAGGAAAACGGATTTATTACAGCGCTTTCGATGGGTCGCCATTGCGAACCGCAGTGAGCTGGGTTTCGTTCGATGGTAAGCGACAGGGGAAGGTATCGACCCAACCCGGAACCAACTCAGCCGATTTTAGCATGGGCTTTAAGTACTACATCCATTTTCACTCATCGATTAGCACGCCCACGCTTGTTACCCTGCACAATGCCAAAGGCAAAGAACTTAGGGTTTTGGAAGATAACGCCAAGCTGAAAGAAACGCTGGCCAAGTACGATATCCCCGAGAAGGAGTTCTTCACCTTTACTACATCGGACGGGATTGAGCTGAACGGCTACATGGTGAAACCATTAAATTTTGATGATACAAAAAAGTACCCCGTGCTTATGTACCAATATAGTGGTCCAGGCTCACTGGCGGTAGTTGACAGGTTTGGTATTGGCTGGGATCAGCAGCTTGCCACCGAGGGTTACCTAATTGTTGCTGTTGATGGACGCGGTACTGGTGGCCGAGGCGAGGAGTTTAAAAAGATTACCTACGGGCAGCTTGGTTACTATGAGAGTATAGACCAGATTGAGGCGGGTAGGTATCTGCAAACGCTAACCTACGTTGACGCCAACAGAATTGGCATTTGGGGCTGGAGCTACGGGGGGTACATGTCGTCGCTATGTCTTTTTAAAGCTCCAGAGGTTTTCAGCATGGCCATTGCTGTGGCGCCTGTTACCAACTGGCGATACTACGATACCATTTACACCGAGCGCTACATGGGGCTACCCCAGGATAATCCCAGCGGATACGACGACAACTCGCCCATTAATCACGTGGATGGACTTGAGGGCAAATTTTTACTTATCCACGGTACTGCCGATGACAATGTGCATGTTCAAAATGCCATTGAGCTAGCCGAAAGGCTAATACAGGCCAACAAGCAGTTCGATATGATGTTGTACCCCGACAAGAATCACAGCATTTATGGCGGTAACACCAGGGTACATCTTTACACGTTAATGACCAACTACGTGAAGGATAATTTATAGCGAGTTGGCTTAACTAAAGTAAATGGGGCGATAGGATTCAAATCCTATCGCCCCATTGTTTAGTGAAATTAGCTAATACCGCTACCTAAAGATGCGCTGCTGGTTAAGTGCTCGCTGATACTCGCGCGCATTCCTGTTGTGCTCGTCCAGCGTTTTGGCAAATACATGATATCCCGAGAAATCGGGATTGGCCGAGAAGAAGTAGTAGCCATGCTTCTCGTAGTTGAGCACAGCATCAACTGACGATATGCTTGGCGCATTAATAGGGCCAGGGGGCAGCCCTTTATGCTTGTAAGTATTGTAGGGCGATTCCACGCTTAGGTGATGGGTTAACACTCGCCTAATGGTGAAATCGTTGAGAGCAAACTTAACAGTTGGGCAAGCCTGCAAAGGGGTGCCTCTATTCAGTCGGTTAATAAAAACACCTGCAATCTTCGGACGCTCATCAACCCTTACGGTTTCCTCCTCAACAATTGAGGCAATGGTTACAACGCCTATCCTACCCAAACCGCTCTCCTGTGCCTTCCTATCGCGTTCGGGAGTCCAAAAGGCTTCATACTCCCTTTTCATCCTCTCGAAGAAACCGTTAACGCTGGTATTCCAAAAAAACTCGTAGGTGTTGGGCACAAACATCGCGATGAAGGTTTCGGGGGTAAACCCATACTGCTGAGCTACCTCCTCGGAGCGAAAGGCATTAACCAGATCAGCAGAATCGAGTTCAAGCTGACGCGAAATACGCTGTGCCAGCTGCTCGGGGGTTCTAAACCCGGTAAATGTAACCCGCACAGGAGTCTGCAATCCAGCGCGTAGCATATTTACCAACTCCCTATTTGTCATTCCATTCCTCAGCCTGTACCTTCCTGCCTTCACGCTATGGGGGTACCCCATTCGGGAGCAAGCCCACTTAAAGGTTTCTATATCAACAATACTCTCAGAATTGATCATTACCTCAATCACATCGCGATAGGTGGAACCAGAGGGGATATATACATAAACATGCTCCCTGTCGGCTGTATCAACGTTTGAAACCATCATCCTACTATACATACGGTAGGCATAGTATCCTCCGCCCATTAGAGCGAGAAGAATTACAACCGATAAGGAGATCAAGACTCGTCGAATAGTGCTATTTGCCATTGTGATAAATCAAAAATGAGCTACAAAGATAAAAAACCCACAGTAAGTTTGCTGTGGGTTTTTTGTTAACAATTGTAAAACCAATAAGTTTACTTCAACGCTTGAACCGCCTTATCAATTCTATTCAGGGCCTCCATGAGCTCCTCCTCCGATGCGGCATAGGAGAATCGGATGTACTCTGCGGCGCCAAAAGCACTACCGGGAACAGTGGCCACATGGGCTTGGTTTATTAAGTACATGCACAAATCGGCAGTATTGCTAATAACCTCATCGCCAAACTTTTTTCCTAGCAATCCCGAAACCTCAGCAAAGATATAGAATGCTCCCTGTGGCACGTTGGTTTTAAAGCCTGGTATTTTCCTTAGCCTTTCAATAACCTTATCGCGACGCTGTTCAAAGGCCTTGCACATCATTCTGGGGTACGAAGCATCGGAAGCAATGGCAGCTGCTGCTGCCTTTTGGGCTATTGAGCATGTACCTGATGTCATTTGACCTTGGAGCTTTTGGCAAGCCTTGGCAATCCATTTGGGTGCAGCGCAGTAACCAATTCGCCAACCGGTCATGGCATACCCTTTCGAAACTCCGTTCACAACAATTACCCTGTCGAATATCTCGGGGAACTGGGCTATGCTCTCATGCTTGCCCACGTAGTTGATGTGCTCATATATCTCATCGGATAGCACCAAAATATTTGGGTGCCTAACAAGCACCTTGACTAAACCGGCCAGCTCGTCGCGAGTATATATGCTACCCGTTGGGTTCGATGGCGAGCAAAGCATAAGCACCCTCGTTTGGGGAGTTATGGCCTCCTCGAGTTGCGTTGGTGTAATCTTAAAATCGCTCTCGATGGTTGTTGGAATCACCACGCTTTTGCCCTCGGCCAGCTTAATCAGCTCCACGTAGCTTACCCAGTAGGGTGCGGGTACAATCACCTCGTCGCCAGCATTAACTGTAGCCATTAGCACGTTGGCCAGAGTGTGCTTTGCACCGCCCGACACCACAATCTGATCGGTTCCATAGGTAAGGCCATTCTCGCGCTTTAGCTTATCTGCGATTGCCTGAAGCAAATCGGGGAATCCAGGAACGGGTGAGTAAAAGGTGATATTCTCATCGAGGGCCTTTTTGGCGGCATCCTTAACAAAATCGGGGGTGTGAAAATCGGGCTCGCCCACGCTCAGGTTAATTACATTGAAACCCTGGGCTTTTAGCTCCCTACTTTTTTGCGACATGGCTAAAGTTTCCGAAACGGCCAGCTGCGCAACTCTATTTGAAACATTTTCCATAGCTACGGAGATATTAGATTTTTACACTTAGGTTAAAAGATTTTGCTAATTTTAAAGCTTTAAAGGTAGAATTATTATCATCTGAAAACAACTTGTTTCCCAACATAAAAAGCTATGGTACTTGATTTACTTAAGATTGTCATCCCCTCGCTGCTGGTTTTTCTGGCAGGATATTTGGCCGTTGAGCGATTGCTCAGAGAGGAGACGAACCGCCGGCGTGCAGAGCTTAACGCAAGCAATAAGAAGATTACTATGCCCATTAGGCTGCAAGCCTACGAGCGGATAGTGCTCTTCCTTGAGCGCATATCGCCCGAGTCGCTACTGGTTAGGGTAAATCAGCCCAATATATCTTCGCAAAAATTCCATAGTATACTCCTTAGCACTATTCGAACCGAATGGGAGCACAACCTATCGCAGCAGCTATACCTCAGCGCCAAGGCGTGGGGCTTGGTGAAAAATGCCAAGGATGGTGTTATCAAGCTAATCAATACTAGTGCCGATAAGGTGGATGCCAAAGCGCCATCGTTGTTGCTAAGCAAGGAGATTTTAGATGGAGTGGTTGAGCTGGAGTTTCACCCCACCGCCAGGGCTATCGATCATCTTAAGAAAGAGGTAAACGAGTTTTTGTAGAATACTGCAACAATACTGCAACACAGTAAAAAAGGCGGGAGGGTAAGCCCTCTCGCCTTTTTTGGTCTATCGGGTTGCCTCGTTAGGGCTTTATTAGCTCAACGCTACGCTTAACAAACTTGCTTAGCTCCTCGCCCTTGAGCATATTGTTGGCCAGCAAGGCTAAATCGATAAGCTGCTTAACCAGCTTATTGTCCTTACCAAACGACTTAAGCACCTCGGCCTTTGAACCTTCAATCTCCTCAACCTTCTTGGTCAAATCCTCCATCTCATCCTTCTCTGCTTGCGAGATATCTTCGTCCTTCTTCTTCTCGGTGGCCTTCTTCAGCTCTTCGAGCTTAGTTTTTAGAGGCTCGAGCTGTGATTTGAACTCCGCGATCTTATCGTTTAGCGACTTATCCTTCTGATCAATCACCGTTTTAACCAACGGGTGCGACACGTTAACCACCAGGTTCACGGTTTCGGGCATATCGCCATAAAAACCTGCGGTTCCGCTCATGGCGGCCATATCCTTCATACGACGGATAAACTCGCTGCGGGTAATCACTACGGGTGCAGCTGTTTCGCCCATATCCTCGAACTGAACCCAGTACTGCGATGATCCGTTTGTTGCACCCTCAAAAACATTGCGTAGCTCGGTTTGCGCCTCGTAGGGTAGGTCAATCTCTTTTTTATCCTCCTTCACAATGAGCTTGTCAATCACATCGCTATCGACACGGACAAAGCGAGAGTCTTTAAACTTCGACTCGAGGCTATTGATAAGGTGTGGATCGAGCTGGCCATTCATCACCAGAACATCGTAACCTTTATTTTTTGCCTGATCGATGTATGAGTATTGCTCCTCGGCATCGGTTGTGTATAGGTAGATGAGCGTTTTGTTCTTATCGGTTTGGTTGTCCTTAATGAGCTTTTCGTACTCCTCGAAGGTGAAGTACTTGCCATCGGTATTTTTGAACAGGGCAAACTTTTCGGCCCGCTCGTAGAACTTGTCATCGGTGATCATACCAAAGGTGATGAAGAGCTTAAGGTCGTCCCACTTCTTCTCGAACTGCTCACGGTTCTCCTTAAATATTTCATGTAGCCTATCGGCCACCTTCTTGGTGATGTGCGATGATATCTTCTTAACGTTCGAGTCGCTCTGGAGGTAGCTGCGCGAAACGTTTAGGGGAATGTCGGGCGAATCGATAACACCATGTAGCAGGGTTAAAAACTCGGGTACTATGCCTTCAACCGAATCGGTAACGTATACCTGATTGGAGTAAAGCTGAATCTTATTCTTTTGTATATCGAAGTTAGACTTAATCTTAGGGAAGTAGAGTATACCTGTTAGGTTGAATGGATAATCGACATTGAGGTGAATGTTAAAAAGCGGATCCTGCGAAGCGGGATAAAGATCGCGATAGAACTTCTCGTAATCCTCATCTTTCAAGTCGGCTGGCTTACGGGTCCACAAAGGGTTGGTATCGTTCACAATCTTATCCTTACCAGTATCAACCTCCTTGCCATCCTTCCACTCTTTCACGGTACCAAAGGCAATGGGAATGGGTAGAAAGCGACAGTACTTTTTGAGCATCTCATTAATTCTGTGCTCATCGAGAAACTCCTCGCTATCCTTGTTGATGTGAAGAACAACATCGGTTCCCCTACCCTCGCGCTTAGCGTCCTCAATGGAGAACTCGGGCGAACCATCGCACGACCACCTAACCGGTTTGGCATCCTCCTTGTACGAACGGGTAATTATCTCAACCTTATCGCTCACCATGAACGACGAGTAAAAGCCCAAGCCAAAATGACCGATTATTGCTTCGGTTTTATCCTTGTACTTGGCCAAAAAATCCTCAGCACCCGAGAAAGCAATCTGGTTGATATACTTCTCAATCTCCTCCTCGGTCATACCCACACCACTATCGCTGATGGTTAGGGTTTTCTTCTTCTTGTCGAGCCGAATCCTAATGGTTAGATCGCCCAATTCGCCCATAAACTCACCAACCGAAGCAAGTGTTTTTAGCTTCTGAGTAGCATCAACAGCGTTTGAGATGATTTCGCGAAGAAAGATTTCGTGATCGGAGTATAAAAACTTTTTAATAATAGGAAAGATGTTCTCGCTAGTAACATTAATCTTACCCTTCTGCATGGCTTATATCTTTTAGTTAAACATTCGTTTTTTCAGAGCTAGGATGTCAAAAGTAATGCCATAGGGTTAGGCCTGCCATTTAGTCAGCAGGAAGCTCCGTGGCTTGGAAAATTACAAAGCTACGAGTACAGAAGGGAAAAAATAACAATGGCCAGCAGAAGCACCAGAAGATAGGCTACAAAGATTTTGGCGGATATAAGAAACGACTTTCGCTTTTGCTCCAGCACCTTTTGGCTAATGATCCGCATCACAATATTATTTATTCTTAGAAATATGGTGTCGTTCTTTGGAACAAACGAATAGGCCCCGCTATTGCGAGCATATGCGCCAAAGGTTGCCTCGTTAGGCGTGTACAGCATAACAACCTCAATGTTAGGATTTATAACCTTGGTGGCTTCTAAAATTTCAAGCCCATTCATTAGGGTTTGGTCCCGATCGTCGACAAAATGATAGCCTAAAAATACGATGTGGATATCGTTTTTACGAAAGGTATGGGACGCAATATGGGCAATAAACCTCTCGCCAGTTACAAATGTTTGAATAGTATACTTGGATGGCTTTTCAATGGCCTTCTTCAGAGATGTTGTGTACACAAAATCATGATCGACAATGTATATGTGTGCTATGGTCTTACTCTTTTTACTCATCCTGCGATGGCCTGTTAAGTTTGCTCCTAAATTATAAAAATGTTTAGTAATACCCAATTCATTTACATGGTCACACTATCTTTTTGTATATTTGAGGGTTTAGCACAGAAAGGGCAACCTTGAGCATATTATCAATGATGACTATGGCTCATTAGGAAGAGCGAGAATGGCTTAACCTTTTTATTTGCTTAAACTATTTTTGGGTTTCGCACTCAAATAAGCTGGAAACCATTTTAACAATCGAACCAAATTTTGATACCCACAACAAATAATTCTAACCAAAACACAATGCAGTATGAAGAAACTATTTTTCTTATTAATTCCGGTTGGCATGATGCTTAGCTGCACGCAAAGCGAAAAGCCAAATCCATTTTTTGTGGAGTGGGATACCCCATTTGGCACCCCACCATTCCATTTAATTGAGGATGATCATTACATCCCTGCCTACGAAGAGGCAATTAAACAGCATAATGCCGAAATAGAAGCCATAGTTAGCAACACAGAGGAGCCAAACTTTGAGAACACCATCTTGGCATACGATAAGGCTGGTGAGCTAATGGGTAAGGTGGGCGCAGTATTTGGCGGCCTGAATGGTGCCAACACCAGTCCACGCATGCAGGAGATTGCTCGCGAAACCACCCCTATGCTTTCGGCACACCGCAACGCCATTAGGTTCAATCAAGATCTATTTGAGCGCATAAAAAACGTTTACGATAAGCGTGAAAGCCTTGATCTTGACCATGAGCAGATGAGGGTAGTTGAGAAGATATACGACGATTTTGCTCGCAACGGTGCTGCCCTACCCGAGGAGCAGCGCGAGCAGCTTAAGAAGCTTAACGAGCGCATGTCGATGGTGTCACTTCAGCTCAACCAAAACCTCCTGGCCGAGAATAATGGGTTTACCCTATTACTCGAAAACGAGGAGGATCTTGTGGGGCTACCCGAGGATGTAAGGACTGGTGCTGCCGAAATGGCCGAGAAGGCTGGCCATCCTGGCAAGTGGATGTTCAACCTATCGAAGCCCAGCTGGGTTCCTTTCCTTCAGTTCTCAGAGCGTCGCGATTTACGTGAAAAGCTTTACACCGCCTACTTTATGCGTGGCGACAACAATAATGAGAACGACAACAAGGAGCTTTTCATTGAGCTAATGACGCTTCGCCAAGAGATGTCGCAGATTCTTGGATACGAAAACTACGGCCAGTTCTTCACCTCGGAGCAGATGGCCGAAAATCCTGAGAATGTGTTTAACTTCCTTAATAAGGTATGGGATCCTGCCCTTAAGCGTGCCAAGGAAGAGCGTGCCGATATGCAAAAAATTATTGACCGTGAAGGGGGCAACTTTAAGCTACAGTCATGGGACTGGTGGTACTACTCGGAGAAAGTACGTAAGGAGAAATACGACCTTGACGAGGACGAAATTAAGCCATACCTTACCTACGATAATGTACGCGATGGTATTTTCTACGTTTCAAACAGGCTTTACGGCTTAACCTTCAAGAAAAGACCCGATATCCCTGTATACCACGAAGAGGTAGAGGCATTTGAGGTAATTGACAACGATGGCTCACACCTATCGGTGCTATTTATCGACCCACATCCAAGGGCAAGCAAGCGTGGAGGTGCATGGTGCGGAACATACCGTAGCGGCAGCTATAGGGATGGACAAAAAATTACTCCCGTTGTAACCATCGTTATGAACTTCTCACGCCCTGTGGGCAACAGACCCGCTATGCTTAGCTGGGACGAAACAGAGACCTTCTTTCACGAGTTTGGCCATGCGCTACATAACTTTTTTGCCGATGGGCGTTACAATCGTACTAGCCGTAGCGTACCCCGCGACTTCGTTGAGCTACCATCGCAAATTATGGAGAACTGGGCAGGTGAGCCTGAGGTGCTTAAAGTATACGCCAAGCATTACGAAACTGGCGAGCCTATTCCCGATGAGCTCATTAAAAAGATGCAGAATAGCAGCAAGTTCAATCAAGGTTTTGCTACCACCGAGTATGTTGCAGCAGCACTACTCGATATGCATTGGCATACCTCAAATATCACCAAAGACACTGATGTTAATGAGTTTGAGAATAAAGTGCTAAAAGAGATTGGTCTGATTGATGAGATTGTACCTCGCTACCGCACAACCAACTTTGGTCACATCTTCGGTGGAGGGTACGCTGCAGGTTACTACGTATACCTTTGGGCCGGTCAGCTTGATGCTGATGCCTTCGAGGCATTCGTTGAAACAGGCGATCTGTTTAACCAGGAGCTTGCTGCCAAGTTCCGTAAGCATTGCCTTGCCGAGAATGCTATGGGCGAAGGTATGGAGCAGTACATTAAGTTCCGTGGCAAAGCACCATCAATTGACCCATTGCTACGCCAAAGGGGGTTGAAATAATAGTTAAAACATCCTCTGCAAAATAGAAAAGGGGCGTTAAGCCCCTTTTCTATTGTAGCAAAGTACCTCTCTCTACAATTGAGGGCCAGCAGCAACCAACTTCTTACCGGCTTCATTATCGGTAAAGTTTTCGAAGTTTTCAATAAACTTTTGGGCTAGCTCCTTGGCAGCAATATCCCAATCGGCTGGGTTTGGCCAGCTATTGCGAGGGTTTAAAAACTTACTCTCAACTCCCTTTAGCACTTTTGGAATTTGCAAGTTGAATATGGGCATAATCTCAAAATCGGCCTCCTCGATACTACCATCTAGAATAGAGTTGATTATAGCGCGCGTAGCGGGCAAATCGATACGCTTACCCACTCCGTAAGGGCCACCTATCCACCCCGTATTAACCAGGTAAGCCGTTGATCCGTGCTTGACCATCTTTTTAACCAGCTCGCGCGAGTATACCGTTGGGTGAAGCAAAAGGAATGCCTGTCCAAAACAGCTGCTAAAAGTTGGCTGGGGCTCTTTTACACCCAGCTCGGTACCAGCTAGTTTGGCTGTAAATCCGCTTAAAAAATGGTACTGCGTTTGGTTTGGAGTAAGCTTGGCAACGGGAGGTAGCACGCCAAAAGAATCGGCGGTTAGAAAGATTACTTTTTGTGCATGGCCCGCCTTCGATACTGGCTTTACAATATTTTTGATATGATAAATGGGATACGATACCCGAGTGTTCTCAGTTTTCTCCTTAGAGCTAAAATCAATATTACCCTCGTTGTCTACCACCAAGTTCTCGAGTAGGGCATCGCGCCTGATGGCTGCATAAATATCAGGTTCTTTCTTGGGATCAAGATCGATACACTTGGCGTAGCACCCCCCCTCGAAGTTGAAAACACCATCGTCGTCCCAGCCATGCTCATCATCGCCAATCAGGGCGCGATTGGGATCGGCCGAAAGGGTAGTTTTACCAGTACCCGAAAGGCCGAAGAAAATGGCCACATCTCCCTCCTTACCAACATTTGCACTGCAGTGCATTGCGGCTATCCCTTTAAGCGGAAGGTAGTAGTTCATCACCGAGAAAATTCCCTTCTTCATCTCGCCACCGTACCAGCTACCACCGATTACCGCCATCCGTTCGGTAAGATGGAAGGCAACGTACACCTCGCTATTTAAATTCTGCTCTTTCCAGTTGGGGTTTGATGTTTTTGAGGCAACAAGCACAACAAAATCTGGCTCAAAATCCTTTAGATCCTCGTCGCTTGGCCGAATAAACATATTCTTTACAAAATGGGCTTGCCAGGCCACCTCCATTACAAAGCGAACCTTTAAACGGGTATCCTCGTTGGCTCCACAGTACGAGTCGACTACATAAAGCTTTTTGCCTGTGAGCTGCTTCGCGCTAATGCTTTTAAGGTGCTCCCATACTTCGGGGGTAATTGGCTTGTTGTCGGAACTTTTTTTACCCTTCTCGGCCCACCAAACGTTACCCTCGGAGTTGGGCTCACGAACTATGTATTTATCTTTTGGCGAACGACCAGTAAAAATACCAGTATCAACATTAATAGCACCAAGGCTAGTTAGTGTGCCCCT
The DNA here is from genome assembly GCA_034006965.1 of Tenuifilaceae bacterium. Classification (GTDB taxonomy): domain Bacteria; phylum Bacteroidota; class Bacteroidia; order Bacteroidales; family Tenuifilaceae; genus Perlabentimonas. The sequence continues at coordinate 21,497 of JAVERU010000004.1, read as the reverse complement.
TTCAAATCCTGTCAGATTAGGGTTGGTTTCATGCGTGAAAAGCAAATCGTAGCTGGGGTTATAAAATATCTCCTCAGCCTCACCGATTCCGTAGCGAGATAGGTCTATTTTTTTCATTACAAGATTAGGGTTTACAATAAATGAGCGGATCGAACTTACTCGAACCGCCAAAACACAAATTTAAACGGAAAATGCGTACATACCGCAAGCGTAATCTATGTTTAATATCAGTTTATATTAATCCCAAATTTGTCATTAGCGTTTTTTTTCTAATGACTGCCATTAGAAAACGATACTGTTAATACACAGATTAATTGAATGTTATGATAACATATCGATGAAGAAAAACTAATAATTTGCAATCATAAATGCTTATAAATTTAGTTTTTCTAAATCAGCTTGTCCCGATTCATCGGGAGGGTTAAACCCAGCTAAGCCATTAGTTCGCAGAACTCCTAATGTCTAATCTGGGTTAATTATAGGGTATGGGTTAAAATTTGACTACAACCTGCCATCTCAAAAATTTTTATCATTTCATTTGTAACAATAAAATAATGGGTGTAGTCAAACGAACACAAACAAATTTTAAATAACAAAAGCTATGAGCACAGTTGAACTACTTATCCCCATTGTTGCCATTGTATTTAGCCACTCGCTAGCATTTGGCATAATTTACATTTACTTACGAAACAGAAACCGCGAGCGTATGCAAATGCTTGAAAAGGGAATTGACCCATCAATATTTTTATCGAAAAGCAAAAGTTCGCACTCCATTGCACTAAAATACGGACTTTTCCTAGTTGGAATTGCTTTGGGCATTATTTCGGGAGCCTTGCTATACCAGAATAAGGCAATGGAAGCAGGCCCAGCATACTTTAGTATGATTCTTCTTTTTGGCGGCATGGGGCTTATGGCTTACTACCTAATTGAGAGAAAAAAGGATGATAGAACCAACGGATAAACTATCCGACAAAGCGCTTGTTCGCCTGGTAATGCAGAATCATCGCGGGGCAACCGCAGAATTCATTCACAGGTACGAGCGTATGGTCTTTAACCTAGCGCTAAACCTTCTGGGCGACTACCATGACGCCCAGGAGGTTGCGCAGGATACATTCATCAAGGCCATCCGTTCAATTAATTCATTTAGAGCCGATAGCCAACTATCGACTTGGGTTTACCGCATCTGCTACAACACCTGCATTACGCATAAACGCAAGAAAAGGTTAATCACAACTGAGATTGATTACAATAAGCATGATGCTATGCAAACCACCGAAGAAAACGAGCCTAGCCAAAATCTGCAAAAAGCAATGGAAAGCCTTAGCAAAAAAGATAGAACAATTATATCACTTTTTTATGTTGATGAGATGCCCACCAGCGAGATTGCCCAAGTGGTAGCACTATCGGAAAGTAATGTAAGAGTGAAACTCCATAGAGCCCGCAAGAAACTTAAAGAGATGCTACATCACTACTCAAAAAATAATGAGATAAACCATTCAGGATAACTGCTATGAAAGAAGATTTGAACCAATTGCTTGAGGAACCAAACAGCGAATTTGACCAATGGTTAAAAGCGGAACTAATAAGCGAGCAGGTTGAGGCACCCTGCAACCTCAGTAGCATTGTAATGGAGCAATTGATGGAGGAAACCCCACGAAAACAGATTGACCCCTTCCTTATAATTAGCCTACTTGCAATTGTTGTTGGGGGTTCGTTGGTGATAGTTGCAAGCTACCTGCCCAACACTTCGTCATTAGAATTCACTCAGTTTTTACTTACAGTAGCAAGTAAAATAAACACTCAAGCAACTGTGTATGGTGTTTTGGGTGCTACTATTTTGTGCAGTATCTTTTTTGGATTAGACTACCTAATGAGCCGCAAAATTGGCGAGAGAAACCTTTCAGTAAGATAAAAAGCCCAGCCGATCAACAGCTGGGCTTGCAATTTTTTATATCAAGAAAAAATCTACTTAGGGCTCAATGCATTTTTATAGTTTTTTTCAACGGCATCCCAACTCACTACTTTCCAGAAGTTACCTGCATAGGTTCCGCGCATATTTTGGTAGTGCAGATAGTATGCATGCTCCCACACATCGAGGCCTAGAATTGGAGTACCTCGCTCGGTGGCCACATCCATAAGGGGATTATCCTGATTGGGGGTAGATGAAACGAATAATTTGCCGTTTCCATCAACCGAGAGCCAAGCCCAGCCGCTACCAAATTGGCCCGCTGCCGCAGCTTCAAACTTCTTTTTAAAGGCATCGAAACTGCCAAACGTTTCGTCAATAGCCTTCAGGAGAGCACCAGCTGGTTTTCCTCCCCCATCGGGCGACATAACCTCCCAGAAAAGGTTGTGGTTATAATACCCGCCACCGTTATTACGGATGGTTGCTGGATACTTGCTCACTTGGGCAAAAATCTCTTCCAGGGTCATCGCATTTAGGTTATGCTCATCGGCTGCCTTAACAAAATTGTTGTAGTACGCCCTGTGATGCCTATTGTAATGGATATCCATTGTGGTTTTGTCCACAAAAACCTCCAGCGCATCGTAGCTGTAGGGTAACTCGGGAAACCCAAATTTCGACTGGGCATTACTACTTATGCTTAGCCCAATAAGCATTAAAATTATTAGTGTTTTCATATTGCAAACAATTTAGTTTCAAGTTGATATTTACACTACACTAACAGCTAGCAACAATTTTTGTTTACCTTTTAGCTATAGCTATATAAACCGAAATAGTTTGCAAAGAGCATCCCCCACAATCAATTCTATGCAAAAGTATATTTAACCTTTTTTCAGACACAAAGGCTAGCTATCTGGTAATCAAATGGAAATTATGATATATTTGAACCAAATACAAGCCTATCGGTTATTGGAACGAATACTTCCATTTGCTAATCTTCTTAATTTTCAATACCTTGGCAAATCAAAAAGCAATTTATGACGCTAGATAGCAATACCGTAACAAAACTTATCGACTTTCGAAAGCACCTACACCAAAACCCTGAGCTATCGGGGGCAGAGGAGAAAACAAGTAAAACTATTGTAGATTTTCTGAAGAATACCAATCCCTCGAGCATTGTTACAGGACTCGGTGGTCATGGGCTAGCCGTAGTTTACGACTCGGGTAAACCGGGCCCATCGATACTGCTACGAGCCGATATGGATGCTTTGCCCATTCAGGAATCGAATGACTTTGGCTACCGCTCGCAATACGATGGCGTGGCACACCTATGCGGCCATGATGGGCACTCCACCATACTAGCAGGTGTAGGGGTTGGCTTGCTTAAAAGCCCTCTTAAAAAGGGTAAAGTTACTTTACTATTCCAACCCGCCGAGGAAACCGGCCAAGGGGCTGCAGCCGTTATTGCTGATGAAAAGTTTAAACCCCTTACCCCCGATTACGCCTTTGCATTGCATAATCTGCCCGGCTTTAAGCGTGGCCAAATATTCCTACGCGAAGGAACTTTCGCATCTGCATCCACAGGGCTAATTGCCAAGCTTAAGGGGCTATCGTCGCATGCAGCACACCCCGAGGATGGGAATAACCCCGATTTGGCCTTGGCCAAAATGATTCTGGAGCTTAATAATCTTGTAAGCCAAAGGGAACGGTTTGACGACTTTACGCTGCTAACAGTAATACATGCCAAGCTGGGCGAGGTTGCCTTTGGTACTACCCCTGGCAACGCCGCTCTAATGGCCACACTGCGAACCTACCTCAACTCGGATATGGAGATACTCAAAGCTCAATCGGAGTCAATAATTAAATGCATAGGCCATGAGCATAGCGTTAACGTTGACATAGCCTACACCGAAGAGTTTCCCGCAACTATCAATAGCTCTGAATGCACAGCGTTGGTTCAGCAAGCATCGTCAAAGCTTAACCTGCAAACCCATCGGCTTGAAACCCCCTTCCGCTGGAGCGAGGACTTTGGGCATTTTACTCAGCTTTGCAAAGCAACCCTCTTTGGGGTTGGGTCGGGCGAGGGTCATCCACAGCTCCACAACGAGGATTACGATTTTCCCGATGATATCATTGAGCCATCGGTCAACCTATTCAGAGAGATTGTTGAACAAATTCTGAATGATTAACACCTTAAAAACAAGCATCTACAATGGATCACACCTCATACATCGAGATCAGCAAGTCGGCATACAGGCATAACATAAAGTACCTAAGGAATATTATTGGAAAAGATGTACGGTTTACATCGGTTGTAAAGGGGAATGCCTACGGGCATGGCGTTGAGCACATTGTACCCCTAGCCGAAAAGGCCAAGGTAAAGCATTTTGCCGTTTTCTCTGCCAGCGAGGCGCTTGATGTTTTCAATGTGGCCAGCCCCAAATCGGATATTATGATCATGGGCTACTGCAACGACGACCAGCTTGCATGGGCAATTGAGAATGGGATAGAATTCTATGTTTTCGATTTAAACAGACTGAATATGGCTATTGAGCTAGCCAAAAAGATAAAGAAACCAGCCCGACTTCATATTGAAGCCGAAACAGGATTTAACCGTACTGGGTTCGACTACAATATGCTTCCTGATATTGTTGGGCTAATGAAAGATAACTGCGACCATATTGTTTTTGAAGGGCTATGCACCCACTATGCCGGTGCCGAAAGCGTAAGCAACTACTATCGGGTGATGAACCAGATTAGGGAGTACCGAAGGTTTGTAAGGTATTTCAATAGGCACGGTCTTAAACCCAACTACCGGCATACGGCCGGTTCGGCAGCAACACTAACCTACAACCAAACCATAATGGACATGGTACGTGTGGGAATTGCCCAGTATGGATTTTGGCCAACGCAAGAAACGTTTATCTACCAGTTCAAACGGAATCATGCCAAGGATTCTGATCTAAAGCGGGTTATTACCTGGAAGTCGCGCGTAATGACAGTTAAGGAGGTGGACTCTGGAGCGTTTGTAGGCTATGGAACATCATATATGGCCAGCAAGAAAATAAAGATTGCCATTATACCCGTAGGCTACGCCAATGGATTTAGCCGTTCGCTAAGCAATATGGGGCGAGTGCTTATTCGCGGGAAAAGGGTCTCGGTTGTGGGTACCGTAACCATGAACACCATGAGCGTTAACGTTACCGATATCCCCAACGTACAGCCCGGCGATGAGGTTGTAATTGTGGGTAAGCAAAACAGGCTCGATATTAGTGTTGCTTCGTTTAGCGAGATGAGTAATCAGCTCAACTACCAAACGCTTGCTCGTCTTCCTGGTAACATCCCCCGTTACGTCGTGAAGTGAACCTTGGCATAATTTTAGCTAAAACTAACACCACAAACTAAACAATTGAATATTTTTGCCGTAACAAAACCATAAAATCACAGATTTATGAAAACTATACTGTATTCAATCATCGGTCTACTTATTACTGCAAGCACTTTTGCCCAGCAACCCGGCGACGAGGAGATAAAAAAGAGCAACGCCTTTTTACGCTTTAACCCCTCGGAGGTTAATATGGGCACCATCCTAGTTGATGATGTGAATGAGAATACCGGGAATATTGAGATTGAGGTACATAACGATGGCGCAGTTCCACTAATTCTTAATCAGGTTACTGCATGCTGCGGCACAAGGGTAACCGACTGGCCCCGCCAACCCATAGCGCCCAAGCAAAAAGGAACCATTAAGGTACACTTTAGGGTGAGCCCAACCCCTCACCGGATTAGCCGAACAGTTACGGTTCAGTCGAACGCAGGCAATGGGAATGTTCAAAAAGTTGCCATCCTTGGTGAGGTAGCATTACCTAAAGCACAAAACGAAATTCGATTACCATAAAGTTTTTTTTGAATAAATCCCCTAGCCCGTTAGCCAGCGCTAACGGGCTTTTTTTTGTTGATACTACCTCCAATTTCGTGAATGAAAAAATCTTTACCCAAAATATCAGGCTTATGATCTGATGTTTACACAAAAAAATGAGGTTTCACAAGTGAACCTCTCCTAATATTTTGATTTTATGAATGTTACTGACATTCAAATCTAATCTTTCCGCTGAAATCGCAGTTGAACCAATATTATTTCGAGGTGCTGTAGAAGAGTTAGTACCTTTGGGTATGGAAACACAAGAATCCCTTTGGTGAAGGCAAATATCTCTGGCCTTGGTAGCGTGAAGAGATACTAGCCTAAGGCAAAATGCTTCCTATTGAGCTGTTAATATCCTCCCAAAAAACGAGCAACAACAAAGCGTAATCCAAGCCTAGTGGTCACTCCAAGGTTATTAACAATTGTTAATTAACGATGTTGATACAGAGTTAATTAAAACGATGCAAAAAACTTGCATCTGGGTACTTTCCAGCTGTATATTTGTTCTACCAGACGAGAGATAAAAGGCTGCTCAGAAAGGTAAGGAAATGATAATAGCTGCTTAGGTGTAGCATTAAAATTTCTTCCAGATTGCAAAATCTGCTTACCCCAGAGCCGAGGTCCAAACCCAGAGGGTTCGCCCAGCGGGCAAGGTCAATCAAGCCAAGATCGCCTAGCGTTCTTCAAATGGTTGAGTCGAAAGCAGCAAGCACAGTTGAACTTACGTTCAGCTATGCAAATGCTGAACCCCAAAAAATGTTCGTATGAACAGGCTAGGGGTTGCCTAACGAGTAAAGGCATTGCCACCAAAAATGGATAGCCCGGAATGTAAGTGGCTCCGCAAGGAAAAGCACAAGAAGAGCTAACCACAGGCAAAGCCCAAGGAAGTAGGTCTTTACCAAACGACACTTCGTCCCGGAAGGAAACTCCTCGGAGAAACCGAAAGGACAGCTCGAAAATCCTACTCTAAACGGTAGGGTTGGGAAAGCCAAGGGCTACTAGGGAGTATCGCCAGATACTCGCTGTATGCCAGTCGGAATAACCGTAGTCTGGCACTAAATGAAACCCCGGTTTCGGCTAGTGAATGGGAACTGTTCGCGCTGAATGGTTCCCATTACTGTTTTTATGCTGCTCGCCTTGCAACCAAACTCCATGCAAATCGTAAACTCGGATGTATCAATCTGATTGGTTTTACCATCCTTAGAAATGATTTATAATTATTTATAACTTTGGTGGTTAATAAAAAGGGGTGAAGGTTTATTATGAGTTCGGGAAACGACTATACAGACAGACAAGCAATTATCAACTCATATCTTGAGTATTTCGATGCCTATACTCAGCGGAATTGGGACAAGATGATATCGCTTTTCGCGAATAATTTCACCATGTTTGGCACGGGCATCGATGAGTACAGCAGGTCAACCGCAGAAACCCTAACATTTTTCAAAAGAGAATTTTCCCAATTGCCCACTACAGTTAGCTATAATATCAACGGGATGGAGGTTTTTAAAACCAGCCCAACGACAGCCTACATCACCGTTTTGATGGATATGAAAATATCGGCAGGCGATGAGATTATCAACTGTAAGAACAATCGTTCAACCGTGATTATGGTGAAAGAGGATGAGCGCTGGAAAATTGCTCACGGCCACTGGTCGCAACCTGCCGAAGGGCAAGACGTTGGCGATAGCGTTCCATACAAATTGCTTAAAGAGCACAATAAGGCGCTGGAGGAGAAGGTTGCCGACAGAACCAAAGAAATAGAAAAGCAGAATGTTGAGCTGCGAAACCTAAACGACACCAAAACAAAACTCCTGTCGATTATTGCCCATGATCTCAGAAGCCCTTTTAACGCGTTCATGGGATTAACCGAGGTGATGCTGCACAACTTCAATGAGAATCTTAACAACCCCGACTACTTCAAGCTTAGGCTGCAACAAATCAACGAAAGAGCTCAGCACCTGTACAACGTAGCCGACAACCTGCTGAACTGGGCATGGGCACAAACCGAAGAGATAAACATTAGCTGGAGAATGGCTGATATTCAAAGCATTGTAAGCAAGCAGGTTGTGGCCCTTGAGGACATTGCTAAAGGCAAGGAGATACAAATTGAGATGAAAACTGATAAATACTCACAGATTTGTACCGATCCCGAAATACTGGCAATAATAATTCGCAATTTCCTTTCCAACGCTCTTAAATATTCGCATAGAGGAAGTGTGGTAACAATTACCATACTACCCAACGAGCACCATACCCTAATTACCATTGACGACCAAGGCGTTGGGATGGATGCTGAAAAAATTGATTCGATACTAAACTCGAATGATTTGGAAAGTCAACCAGGAACCGAAAAGGAAAAGGGCACTGGGCTTGGCCTTCAGATTAGTCGTGAGCTAATTAACAAGCTAAACGGCACCCTATGCATCGATAGCACCCCGAACATGGGGACAAAGGTTTCGATATCATTACCAAACATCAGGAGCTAAAAAGTCTACTTTCCACCTCTTACTCCCGCCAACCGTTTTATATCGTTTAGCTTGTTTAGCGCCTCAACAGGCGTAAGGTTGTTGATATCTAGCGAAAGAAGTTGGTCTCGTATCTGCTTAAGCACAGGATCGTCGAGTTGGAAAATACTTAGCTGGTAGCCCTCGCGACTCTTCCCAAGCTCCGCGCTCGGTTTGTTCAACCTCTGATCCTGCGGACTTTTTTCCAGATCGGAAAGAATTTCTGTGGCTCGTTTCACCACGCTGGGGGGCATTCCCGCCATACGCGCCACGTGAATACCAAAGCTATGCGCACTACCTCCCGGAACAAGCTTACGCAGAAATATCACCTTATTGTCCAACTCCTTGATGGATACGTTGTAGTTCTTAATGCGAGGGAAAGCACCCTCCATCTCGATTAGCTCGTGGTAATGGGTGGCAAAAAGGGTTTTAGCTTTTCCGTTGGGGTTATCATGAATGTACTCCGTCATAGCCCAAGCAATGGAAATTCCATCGTAGGTAGATGTTCCACGGCCAATCTCATCGAGCAGCACCAAGCTACGATCTGAAATGTTATTGAGGATGCTAGCCGCCTCATGCATCTCCACCATGAAGGTCGACTCGCCCAGCGAGATATTGTCCGAAGCACCCACGCGGGTAAAGATCTTATCAACCAAACCAATCCTTGCGGCCTTTGCTGGCACGTACGACCCCATTTGTGCCATAAGCACAATGAGTGCCGTTTGCCTAAGCAAGGCTGACTTACCCGACATGTTGGGCCCAGTTATAATGATGATTTGCTGCGCATCGCCATTCAGCAGCACATCGTTCGATACGTATTCCTCTCCAGCCGGCAGCATCCGTTCAATGACCGGGTGACGTCCCTCGTTGATATCAATGGCATCGCCCATATCAACCTTAGGCTTACAGTAGCTATACTCGACCGCCGATGCGGCAAACGACAATAAGCAATCGAGCTGCGCCACCAGATGTGCGTTGAGCTGTATTGAGGCGATATACTCAGTAAGGCTAAAAACCAGCTGCTCGAAAATTTGCTGCTCTATGGCCATCACCCTTTCTTCTGCTCCTAATATTTTTGCCTCATACTCCTTAAGCTCCTCGGTGATGTATCGCTCGGCCGAAACGAGGGTTTGCTTACGAATCCACTCAGGCGGCACCTTGTCCTTGTGCGTATTGCGCACCTCGATGTAGTATCCAAAAACATTATTGAAGCTAACCTTAAGCGATGATATCCCTGTACGTTCCGACTCGCGCTGCTGCAGGTTCAAAAGGTACTCCTTACCCGAGTGCATAATGTCCCTTAGCTCATCAAGATCAGCATTCACCCCACGGGCAATCACATTGCCCTTGTTTAGCTGCGCAGGCGGATCGTCAACAATCTCGCGCTCAATCCGGTCGCGAATGCGAGTGCAAAGGTTAATCTGCTCACCCAACCGCAAAAGCGTGGGTTCATCGGACTGCTCACAGGTTTGCTTTGTCGATATCAAAGCTGTTAGGGCACTCTTAAGGGTTACCAGCTCGCGGGGCGAGATACGACCTACTGCTGCTTTGGATATAACCCGCTCCAGATCACCCATTACACGAATATTCTCCCTAAGTAAATCTGCGCTATCAGTATGGTTGATGAAGTACTCCACCACATTCAGCCTTTCGGTAATGGGCTTTTCATCCTTTAGGGGTAGCGATATCCACTTCTTGAGCAAACGGCTACCCATGGGCGAAACAGTTTTGTCAATAATATCGACCAGGGTTTTGGCGCCCTCATTCACCGAGTTGAATAGCTCAAGGTTACGAATGGTAAACTTATCGAGCCACACGTTCTTCTCCTCCTCAATGCGCGAAATGGTGGCAAGATGCTTTGCCTGGCTATGCTGTGTGATATCGAGGTAGTACAAGGCTGCACCAGCGGCAATTATCCCAAGGCTCATTCCATCAATGCCAAACCCCTTAAGGCTAGCGGTTTGAAAATGGTTTACCAGCTTCTCCCTTGCCCCCTCCTCATGGTAAGCCCACTCGTCGAACTTGTAAACATAGTATCGGGTTCCAAAAAAATCAATAAAATCGCGGTACTTCGAGCGCTCAACCAGAACCTCCTTGGGGTTAAAATTGGTGATCAGCTTATCGATGTACTCGAAGGAGCCCTCGGCTAGGTAAAATTCACCTGTTGATATATCGAGGAATGCCACTCCAGCGGCCCTTTTATCGAGATGAACACAGGCCAAAAAGTTGTTCTCCTTGCGCTCTAGCACGTGATCGTTGAACGATACGCCAGGGGTTACCATTTCGGTAACTCCACGCTTCACAATGGTTTTGGTCATCTTGGGATCCTCGAGCTGCTCACAAATGGCAACTCGCTGCCCTGCCCTTACCAGCTTGGGTAGGTAGGTGTCGAGAGCATGATGCGGAAACCCGGCCAGTTCCACAAACGAAGCTGCCCCATTGGCCCTACGGGTAAGGGTGATGCCTAAAATTTCGGCCGCTTTAATGGCATCCTCGCTGAACGTTTCGTAAAAATCGCCCACCCTAAAAAGCAAAATTGCATCGGGGTGCTTCCGCTTAATGGAGTTATACTGCTTCATTAGGGGCGTTTCAACAATATTTTTGGCTGAAGAACTCAAAATAAAATTGTTTTTAATAGAACTTACACTAAGCTAGAGCGTATAATGTATAATTCAAAAGATTTGATAGCACAAATGTAAAAAACAAAATTAAGGGTATAATACTTTTCGCAAACCGCATTTGCTATTTTACCACAACGTTTAATGTAACAAAAGAGAAACTATTACTAATTTTCCTACATTTACAGGGTCTACAAACATTATTCATCGTACACATGGGAAATTTTACCAACAAAAAATTTAGCATCAGGCTAAACACTGTGGTAATTGGGCTTAGCATACTTATGGTGCTTGTCCTAACCCACAAAACCTACACTACACAAGTTGAACGCATTAAAAATGATGCTGATAATTACTCATATGAACAGGCAAAAATTTTATCTGCTCACCTACAACTCATAACAAAATCGGAAGATAAGCTAAGCCCTGAAAACGCCACCAAGCTTTCATCGTTTCTACTTCAAAAGAGATATATGAAAGAAGGATACCCTATAGTTGCTGATGATAAAGGTAAAATTGTTTGGGAACCAAAAAATTCAGATTCTTCAAAAAATATCGAGATAGCTAAAACCATACTTCAGAGCAGAAAGAGAACTGCTTTATCAAATGGAAGGGTTGAAAAGATAATGCATAACAATATTAGCGCCTACGGTTACATTGGGGACAACACCAACCTAGTAAGCATAGTATGTATGCCACAAAACGAAATGAATGCTGAGGTGAGAAAAAAGAAAATTACCTTTGTTCTAGTTATACTCCTATACCTATCAATCTTTATTTTTGTTATCCTCTCATTCACTAAATCGATAACTAAGCCATTAACAAGTGGGTTAGATTTTGCAAAGGGAATTTCAGAGGGTGATTTACACTCTAATTTTTCTCTCCACAGAAAAGATGAGATGGGCGATCTTGCCAAAGCGCTTAATTCCATGCAGCAAAAAATTTTGGAGGTAGTAAAAGAGATTGATCTTGGAGCAAATCAGGTTAGCACAACAGGGCAAGAAATATCGTCATCGGCAAGGGAGGTGTCAAAGTCTGTCGATTTGCAATCGGGGCTAGTTAAGATTTTAGCCACAACCTATGATGAAGTTGCAGACTCGTTTAAACAAGCCTCAAGGTTAGTAAACAAAACAGGTAACTTGGCAAAGAATACATCTGAAGGCTTGAACAGCCTTAAATCATCATCCGAAAAAAGCCTTGTTGCCATAAAGGAAATTGCCAACAAAATTGAAACTGTAAGCCAGATAGCATTCCAAACCAACCTGTTAGCACTAAACGCTGCAGTGGAAGCCGCCAGAGCAGGCGAACATGGTCGGGGTTTTGCAGTGGTAGCCGCCGAGGTAAAAAAGCTAGCCGAGAAAAGCAACATTGCCGCCCAAGAAATTACCGGCTTGGCAAAAAACACCCTATCCACCTCCATAAACTCTGAGGAAGAACTACTAGCTATTATACCTACCATTGAGAAAAGTGCCTTGCATATTCAGGAGGTCGTAACAGCCATTGTTGATCTTGAACAAGGTGTTGAACAGATTCAAGTGGCAATCCATCAGCTCAGCGATGTTACTCATAACAACGCCAACATTGCGGACAGCATTAAACTTTCGGCAGAAGCGCTTGCGAGTAAAACCAAGCAGCTAATCAGCCAAGTATCATTCTTTAAGCACTAAAATGGGTAGAGTTATGAAACTACTAGACAATATTAGGATAAGAGCGAAAATGAACCTTGTTATATCGGTCTCAGCCATGCTGCTTGTTTTGGCCCTGGCCTACAGTGCATATGTTTTTGAAAAGAATAGAATTGTAAAGGTTGTTGACCAAAGAGCAATGTCGAGTTTAGAGGGCATAAGTGATATTGTTAAAACCATTGATAGGGAAACAACCCAAGTAAAAAGCCCAGCTGAGGAAATTCATAAAGCAATCAAAGATATCGGATTTATTGGGTCAGGATACTTCTTTGTTGTTGACCTATCCGATTCACTCTCGTATCATCCAAACACCTTGCTGAAAGCAATAGATTTTGATGTAGCCCAAACAATAATTGGTAGCGATAAAAACATCATTAGAAACATAGAAACAATAAATGAAAACGGCATCGAACAAGAAGTAATTTATTACGGGACAAGGGTATCGCCAACCTCAAAAGCATACGTGTTTGCAAAGGTATACACCAACGAGGCTTATGCCGACATAAAAGAAATGGTAACCACTATGCTCGTTTTTTCTCCTCTCGTTTTCAGCATTTTTTTTGTAGTGGTAATCATTTTTAGCAACTCGTTGGTAAGGCCTCTTCGAAGAGGTGTGGCTTTCTCTAAACAAGTATCGGAGGGCGACCTAACCACAACCATTGGGGCTAAAGGTAACGATGAAATATCGCTGCTTTACAATGCCCTAACCGCTATGGTAAGAATCATTAAGGATGTAGTTACGGCCATAAAAGACACTTCTAATGAGTTTAATATGCTCAGCAAGGAGGTTAGCTCTGGCTCACAAAGTTTGGGTTCTGGAGCCAATGAGCAAGCCTCAACGGTAGAGGAATTATCATCATCCATAGAAGAGATATCATCGAGTATCGACCAAATTGTGGAAAGTGCCAATAGCACAACTGAACTTAGCGAAACGTTAGCCAAAAGCGTTGCAAATGTGGGGTTATCGTATCAACAAAGTGCCAATGAAGTAGAGCAGATTACAAATAAAATCCGTATCATTTCCGACATTGCTGTGCAAACAAACATTCTTGCACTTAATGCAGCCGTAGAAGCAGCCAGAGCTGGTGAATATGGTAAGGGATTTTCCGTAGTTGCAACAGAGGTTAGAAAATTAGCCGAGAAAAGTAGAGCAGCTGCCGAAGAAATAAGCAAAATATCGGCCAACACACATAAAGTTACATCGCTGGCAAATGGCTTGCTACAAAAGTTAATTCCACAGGTTAAGCTAACCGCTTCGCTTGTGAGTGAGGTGCTTGCTCTAACCAAAGGGCAGCAAACTAATATGAGCCAAGTAAATACTTCGTTACAAGAAATCAACCAAGTAAGCCAAAAGAATGCTGCCTCGGCAGAAGAACTAAGCGCTGCAGCCGAAGTCCTATCTAATCAAGCGGATGGATTCAATACCCTTACCGACTACTTTAAGGTGTAACCCACCTACTCTACCCTATAACCTACCGACTGGCATAGCACCACATGCATATGCTCAGGCAGCTTCATAACCTTTTTCAACTCCTCCTTATCGACCGCACCACGAACTACGGTAGCAAGCCCCTCGGAGGCACTGAACAGGTATACATTTTGCGCAATAAAGGCTGCATCAGCAGCGGAGTACCAATGCTTCACGTCCTCGGCACGATCGCCCATACGGGTAAAATCGGCAACATAGATAAGGTTTACAGGCACATCCTTCACAAAGGGTTGACGCCCTGTGGCCTCCCTTATATCGCCTTTCATATAAAGTTCCAACCTATTCTCGAAAGCATTGTAGTAGTAAACTCCGTTGGAAAAACTTACATAGATATCAATCTCCTGCCAATTCACAGCGCTAGGAGCAGTACGTAAACCATCATCTGACCTATTTATACCGTTGGCAGCCCAAAGCAGGTTCGATAGCGTTTGTAGCTCAAGAGCATTGGGGGAGAACTCTCGCGAGGTTTTCCTATTCGACAAGGCATCCATCAGAGGCATTCCGCCTGTTTTCTGTGGCTCAGGAAGTAGTATTACCCGCTCCTGGGTACAGCCCGTAAGTTGGAAAAGTAACATAAAGCAAAGGATTTGAGGAATTAGCTTTTTCATAATCGTTGTGCTATTTTGGTTTGATTTTGTTCTTACACGCTTACTACGCTTTTCAAAGCCGATAAAAATAGTAAACTTTCTTTTTCCCAGCAAAGCTCTTTGGCTGCTTTGGCGGCCATCTCTCTGTAATAATTTTGCTTGATATTATCGTGCAGCAGCTGGTTTAACGAGTATGCCAAATGCTCAACCGAACAATTCCATGCTATTGTTTGCCCAACATCATAATTGTGTACAAGGTTAGCCATCTCAGGCAGATTGGACACAAGCACAGGTATTCCTGCTTGGATGTAATCGAACAGCTTATTGGGCAAGGCAAAGCGATAGTTAAGCCCCAGATCCTCCTCAAGCGAAACGCCAAGGGTAGCTTTGGATGTTTCGACAAACAAATCGTTGGAGGATAGCCTACCCGTGAAACGTATCTTGCTGGTTAACCCAAGCTCCCTGGCTAAACCTATTAGCATATCCTCAATATCGCCAGTACCAGCTATCACCAGGTTGGCATTATCTACGTACTGCATTGCAGCAACCAACTTTTCCAAGCCACGGCCAACGTTAAGCGCCCCCTGATAAATGATGGTATTAACACCCGTAGGGGCGATCATAACACTTCCCCTGGCCATGGGAACATTCCTAACCACACTAAACTCCTTGCCGTATCTCGACCTTAGCTCATGGGCAATGCTTGCAGATACTGTTATACCTATACTTACTCTTCGTATCATCATTCGCTCAAGCAGCTGCCACAGCCACCGTTTAACCCTGCGGTGAACCAGCTCGGGGAGCTCGGTGAAAAGCTCATGGCTATCGTACACAAGATTTTTTCTCCGGACAAATGAGATTACTCCCGCACCCAGGAGGGTATCCAGGTCGTTGGCGTAGATCAAGTCAACTCGTCGTAATAAGAGGTAAGCGATAACCCTCAGATTGTATGTAAGGTAAAAGAGTATTCCCCTAGCAAATGGGATGTAAAACAATTGGACCCTGTATGCTCTAGAAAATTGGGGAGGTGTGGACTTAAGCCTACGCCCAACCACGTACACATTGTGCCCCGCCTCAACCAGGGTTAGGGCAGATCGATGAACCCGCTGATCGGTAACTATATCGGATGTGGCAAGTAGATAGACAGTGGCCAAGGTTTTTTTGGCTAAGTTAAAAAAAACCTGTTAGCCCAATACATTTTTTTATCTTTGCAAAAACATCCACAATGATTACACCACACAAAAACTATAACCTTAAAAGTTATAACACCTTTGGTATTGACGTAGTATCCAAACTGTTTTATGATGCCAACTCAACCGACAAGCTGAAGGAAGCCATCCGTCAGGTAAAGGCTGAAAACATTAAGCACCTAATACTTGGTGGGGGTTCGAATTTACTCTTCACCTCAAATTTCGATGGGGCTATAATTCATCCTACCCTTGATGGTATTGAGGTAGTAACAAGTGGTGATGACTATACAGACCTGAAAGCTGGAGCGGGTGTGGATTGGGACTCGCTTGTGGAGCATACCGTATCGCTAGGCCTTTGCGGTATTGAGAACCTATCGCTAATTCCGGGTACGGTTGGCGCCTCGCCCATACAAAATATTGGAGCATATGGTGTTGAGGCTAAGGATACCATCGAAAGAGTGGATGGGATTTATATTGATACGTTAGAGCCATTCAGCTTAAGTAAGGAGGAGTGTAAATTCGGATATCGCGATAGCATATTCAAAAATAAGCTTAAGGGGAAGGTTGTGGTTACTCACGTTACTTTTAGGCTGAGCAAGAATTGCAATTTGGTTACACACTACGGCAACCTAGAGGCAGAAGTGGAGAAGATAGGTGAGCGAACCGTGCAAAACGTAAGGCAAGCCGTAATTAACATAAGAGAAGCTAAGCTTCCCGACCCAAAGGAGCTGGGTAATGCTGGCAGTTTCTTCAAAAATCCGGTGGTAGAAATTACATTGGTTGAAGAGCTTCATAAAAAGTACGAACAGGTTCCGTTTTACCCCATAAACGATAAATTTGTAAAATTACCTGCTGGTTGGCTAATTGAGAAAAGCGGATGGAAAGGCAAACGGATTGGTAATGTTGGAGTACATAAAAACCAGGCACTAGTGATAGTAAACTTTGGCAATGCCTCTGGCCAGGAGGTTGTTGAGCTGGCTCACCAGGTTCGCCAATCAGTGATGGAAATGTTTAACGTTAGCCTTGAGATGGAGGTGAATGTGGTGTGAGGTTTAACTCCTCCTAGCTTTTCTGTCTTCGCCATCGTTTTTCGGCATCGGCCATACGAACAATTTGGGGTTGAAAAACCGCAAGCACCTCCACCAAATCGCGTTGGTACTTCATAACGGTTTCAATGTTTTTGTAGGCTCAAAGGATTTCCTTTGCCCCTAACAATAAAGCCAGAATGAGTCATTGACCCTGGAATAACTCCAATTTCACCATCCCCTACAGGGGTTCCTTTGCGGAGCACCACCACAGGTTTCCCATCGCTTAACCTCTCCTTCCTAGTAAAATTATGGTGATTCTCTATTTTAACCAACGGATCTACACCTAGCCCTAGGGCAATTTTACTGTGGATTTCATGGTGATTTGCTGAAGCGTAGTGCCCAGCTAGGCTCATGACAATCCAATACTCGTGGCCCTCCTGTGAGGAAAGATTGAGCTATGCCAAGCGCTTTGCCTCACTGGGCAAGTTTACCCTTTCCATGGCCAACCGTGAATAGTAATTCGCCACTTCGCTGCCAAAGCCCCTTGAGCCCGAGTGCGAAAGTAGAGCAAAGTGCTCACCCTTATCCACATGGAGTTCTGGGCAAGCTTGCCCCACCCTCAGTATGCCCCACTCAACGAAAAGGTTACCTGCCCCTGAGGTGCCCAGCTGGCTATAGGCCAAATCGCGATGTTGACGAATAAACTTTGTGTCGTTCCACTCGGGCCGATCAAAAACCATTGTGTTCAGATGATTTTTATTCTTCGCCCCAAATCCAAACACGGTATTAACCATAAGGAGTTGACTTAGGCTTTGGCCATTTCCTTGCAGGTAGTCTGCCCCCATCGGAAAAACGAACACACACATCCTACAGGCTATATCAACCCCAACGGCATAGGGAATAACCACATCATGCGATGTTGCTAGCACACCTCCTATCGGTAAACCGAAGCCCTCATGCGCATCGGGCATTAACGCACCCTGCTGGGCAACCAGCCTCAATACAATCATCACCATAAACCTGAAAGGTTTGGTGATAAGGCAACAAGTTTATACAACGACATTCATCCTGCTCGAAGTCTGATTTTCCGACAGCTACGGCATCCACAGGTTTGAGGGGAGTTTTGTTTCAGCGAGCAGAATTTGGCTTTTCAACTATACTGCTGATTATTTCTAGCATTTGCAATTTAGAGTAGCGTTGTTCCTTGGCAATCCTCATTGCTACTTGCCTATAGCAAGAATCGTCCGAGGATCAGGATCGGTAATCCCCATACCCTTTATCTCCTTCGCAAAAATCTTAAACTTCTTCATCAAAAAAAACTACTCTTTAGGCTAATAGCAACTCAAATCTACGCATAAAATGCAACAAACAGCATGCAACAATCTTTACTCAACCACAGCTCAAGCATACCTTAAAAAAAGGATGATTCGTCAAAAACATTCCAAAAATAGAAGATAATATGTATCTTAGTATGCCAAACTTAGTAGAAAGTATTGTTAAACTGGCAAACAACACGTAAATATGAGCAAACTATTGATACTCGCAACCGACGAATCGCCACAAATACATTTTGACCCAAGCCGAGGGATTTTGGATATTTCTGGGAAAAGTTTGCCCGAAGACATCGAACAATTCTACAAGCCCCTGGAGGAATTGGTTAAGCATTATGTAACAAAGCCACAAAAGGTTACAATCGTCAACTTCGATATGCAGTACCTAAATTCAGCCTCTACAAAAAAAGTGCTAGAGATAGTGACACATCTTGAGCCACTCTATCGCAACGGGCTAGAGGTAAGCATTAACTGGTATTTCGATGAGTATGATGAGGATATGAAGGAGGAGGGTTATGAATTTGCAAGATTAACCGAAATACCCCTATCCCTAATTCCTAAGAAAGAAGATTAAGTTTTCGATGGCAGGATCATTTGTACATAATAGCAATTTTATGCGCTCTGCAATTGTTTTGGCAATTGCAATTGCGTTAATACTTATTCCCTCAACCGCCCAAGCACAAGCAGAAAAAACAGCACAGGCTCAAGAGGATGCAAGACTTGGCGCTGAGAGTGAGGAGCGCTCAGACATAAATCAGGCCTCATACTTTTACAACAAGGCCGCCAATACCTACTGGGCTTTAAATGATTTGGAGAACGCCAAGGCGCTATTTAAAAAAGCGCTACAAATGGCTGAGAAAATTGGCAACCACAATGCTATCTACATACTCAACACCAACTTAGGCCTTATCAACACCGAGACTATAACCTTTCAGGAAGCCTTAGAACATTTTGTAAAGGCTGGTGAATCGGCACAGCAGCTCAACCGAAAGCAAGATTATGCCACCTCTTTGCTGAATCAGGCTAACGTGCTTTACGAAATGGAAAAGTTCAACGATGTAATTGAGTTGCTAGAAAATGCTGAGAGCATAGCTAAGGAGGCAAATGACTCTAGGATGTTAAGAAACACTTACTCAATATTCGCTAAGGTATATGATAAGCTGAATATGCGAGAAGAGTCGACAAAATACTTTAATCTGTTTGCAGCCCTAACCCGAAAGATTCAGCAAGAGGAGATTCAGCGAAAGGAGGATGAGGCCAAGCAAATGGTGAGCCAAGCCACCACTAGGGTACGAGAAGTTGAGGCCGAGAAACAGGCAACGGAACGCGAGCTGGTTGAGCGTGATATGGAGTTGGTTCAAAAGCAGAGAATGCTTGAGGAAACCGAGCAGATTACGCGCGAGCAGCTCATGCAGATAGACCTGCTGAACAAAGAGCGAGAGCTACAGCAAGCCATCATTTCACATCAAAACCAGATGCGAAACATCTACCTTGGGGCAATTGTTCTTATCCTTATTTTCTCGGCATACATCATGTATAGCTACAACGAGAAAAAGAAGGCTAACCACTTGCTCCAACAAAAAAACACTGAGATTAGCCGTCAGAATATAGAAATACAAGAGCAAGCGCAACAGCTAAGGGAACTAAACAACCTGAAGGATAAGCTGTTCTCAATCATATCGCATGACCTACGAAGCCCTTTGGGTTCGCTTATTACCCTACTAAACCTAACCCAGGAGGGATACTTCACCGAGGAGGGGTTCAGGGATGTAATTGACGAGCTATCTAAAAACGTGGGCTACACCTCAGAACTACTTGAAAATCTTCTGAGATGGGCACAAAGTCAGATGCAGGGTTTAAAGGTAATCCCCTCTACCTTTAACATCCGCGATGTTGCCGAGGACAAGCTAAGGCTATACGAAGAGCAGGCCCAGAACAAGGGAATTACGCTTAAGAACCAAATCGACCCGCAAATGGCAGTATACGCCGATAGCGCCATGATTGAGCTGGTTTTTCGGAATCTTATAGCAAACGCCATCAAGTTCTGCGATAAAGGAAGTGTGGTAACAACAACAGCATCGCACTCAAATGGAATGGTTATGGTTTCAGTCTCTGATACCGGGAAGGGCATAAGTAGCGAGAACCTCAAGAAACTATTCGGGCGAGAAATTTTCTCGACCCGAGGAACCTCAAACGAGAAAGGGACAGGCCTGGGATTACTTCTATGTAAAGATTTTATTACCCTAAATGGAGGTGAGATTTGGGCAAAAAGCGTTGAGGGCGTTGGTAGCGAATTCTTCTTCACGTTGCCCCTTGAGGCACCAAATATCTAGGTGATTATAGCCTAACAAGAAAGGTTATAAGATGCTTCTTATCCTTAGGGGTAATGGCGTATTTTACTTCGCTTGATTTTCTGAAAAGATAAATCAGACCAATACCTACTCCCGAAACACCCTCATCTACCAATAATTGAAGTTTCTCGCGATACAGATCGTTTAATTCAGATCTGGAAAGCTGATACAGCTCATTGAGCGATTCCCGAAGATGTTCAACCTTTGCCTCATCGATATAGTTGCTGGTGCCAACGATAAATCCTTCCTCACTCTTTTTAAGGGTGAACAATGCCTCGTTTACTCCATCAACTCTGGCAGCATGCAAAGAGATGTTCTGTAGTAGTTCGACCGATATATTGTACAACTTCTGCTTATTATGCTTCACCTCGTTGAGCCTAAGTATGTTCTTTTCTATCATATGAATTATGGGCAGGACTGAGTTCTCAGAGAAATCACCCTTGTGAATGACCAGCAGGTTATTCTCCTGCATCTTTCGGTAGAGCTGTTTCATGTACTCCAACGAGTTGTCATCAACACCTAAGGTTGGATCATCGGAATTAACGATATTGAGTTGCAGAAAGAATAATGCCAGGTTGTCACCAATTGGTTCAAATTCGTATAGAATTTTTTGACCCGTACGACGAGCCATCTCAATAATTCCAAGGCCTGCCCCGCCCCTCTCAGAGAGTTTTCCCTGTGCTAAAACTTGTTTTTGTAGTAGTCGAAGCTCATCGGGTGATAAGCTGTTCACCTTATCAAGCTTTTCCTTTATGGTATCTATAAACTCTACGCTTACTGCATTTGCCGACGCAATATGAAACCGATCGCCAAAGCTTCGAACGTAGAATGCCCCCCTTAGCTCTGAATTTAAGCCCATATCAACAGAGTACCTGCTATGGCGTGC
>JAVERU010000074.1:0-15536 GCA_034006965.1 Tenuifilaceae bacterium | reverse complement strand
TGGTCGTTTCTTCTGGGGTGGATTATCCGATAAAATTGGTCGTATTCAAACTTTCCGTCTCATTCTTGGAACCCAGCTACTCGTATTTATTGCCTTAATCTATGTAGGTAATCCATGGCTATTTGGTATTATGGTTTGCTACGTACTACTTTGCTACGGTGGTGGGTTTGGTACTATGCCATCATACGTTTTGGATGTATACCATGCTAAGCTAATGCCAGTAGTTTATGGTGTAATCCTAACGGCTTGGTCAATTGCAGGGATTGTTGGCCCTCAGGTAGCTGCTTTTATTCGCGATACCTATGCTGATAGAGCGGAGCTAATAGGTCCAAGAACCTATATGGCTGGTGCAATCATGCTGGGCATTGGCCTTATTGTTGCATTTACCCTAAGCAACAAATCTATAACCGAAGGAAAAGAGTAATATCGTGTTAGTTTAGTTTTATATAATAAGTGCAAATACCTTCGCTTCAGGAGGTATTTGCCTTTTTTGACCTTTCTTTGTGTGTCGTGCTATCTTTAGCGATAATTTTTTGAGTTGATGCTAAAAAAATCAAATTTTATAATTGTAGGTTCAACAGGTAGAAACACTGGTAAAACCGAGTTTGCCTGCCGGCTTATTAAGCAATATTCACCTCATCATACCCTCGTAGGTGTTAAGGTAGTTGCAATTGATCGAGCTGAGGGCGACTCATGCCCTCGCGGTGGAAAGGGTTGTGGGGTATGCAGCTCCTTGAAGGATGACTATGAAATCACTGAGGAGAACGATTTGAATCCAACAAAGGATACCGCTCGAATGCTACTTGCAGGAGCAAGTAAGGTTTACTTCTTAAAGGTTGATAAGAACTCCCTTGAAAAGGGGTTCAAGGCTCTGTTGAACATTATCCCTGAAGGTGCGATGGTGATTTGTGAATCGAACTCTATTCGAAAGGTTTTTGAGCCGGGTCTCTTTTTGGTAATTAAGAATGCTGAGGATAGAACTGTAAAGGAGAGCTGCGCCGAGGTTATTCACATGGCCAACAGGGTGATCGAATTCAACAATTTGAGCTGGGATTTCAATCCCGATAGGGTTTTGATAAAGGATAATGAGTGGATTATCCGCGAGAAAGCCACAGCCGTCATACTGGCCGGAGGTAAAAGCTCCCGAATGGGCCAGGATAAGTACTTACTGCCAGTGAATGGGCAACCTCTAATTCAGCACATCATCAATCAGCTCGAGGGGCATTTCGATGAGATAATAATTGGTGCAAATGATCCAGAACGTTTTGCCTTTACCGGACTAAAGGTCGTTCCCGATATGGAGCCCGATAAGGGGCCATTGATGGGGATCTACTCATGCCTTATGGTCTCATCGAACGATATCAATTTTATCACAGCGTGCGATATCCCCGAGATGAATACCAAGCTTATTCATA
This sequence comes from Tenuifilaceae bacterium, assembly GCA_034006965.1. GTDB lineage: Bacteria > Bacteroidota > Bacteroidia > Bacteroidales > Tenuifilaceae > Perlabentimonas. The sequence continues at coordinate 14,121 of JAVERU010000074.1, read as the reverse complement.
ATATGATGAACCTATCGGTAAAATACGACATTGTGATGCCAATTACTAGCCATGATAAGCATGAGCCACTGTATGCTGTGTATCGCAAATCGGTAGCTGAGCACGCCGCAAAAATTTTAAGGAACAATGGGCGTAAAATTATCCAGCTCCTAGAGACCTCAAAGGTTAAATTTATCGACTTTCAGGATCAAGGATGGTATCAAAATCTAAATGTTAAGGATGATTATCTTCAGTACATTAGAAAAGCTGAACAAAAAACCTGCAACAGGCAATAGCGTGGTTTTATGAATATCATCTCAATTAATTCAGTAAAAATTTAAATCAAAACATTATGAGTAACATGAAATACATCCTACTTTTTGCCGCCCTAATGGTGGGGGCAATGGCAATTAGTGCCCAGGAAAAGGAGGAGGAAAAGAAACTCGACCTAAAGTTTTACGGTTTTATCAAGGGCGACATGGTGTATGCTACCGATGGGGTAAATTCGTTTGGCGCAAACACGCTAGCTGCACCGCAAGTTGCCAATGGTGCCGATCAGAGTGCCATTGGTTTTACAGCACAGCATACCAGAATAGGCCTAAAGGGAACCGTTGGCGAAGAGATTAAGGCAGGCGGTTTGGTTGAGATCGATTTCTTTTCCAACGCCTTCGATGCCAATGGTAAGCCTCGTATTAGGTTGGCTTACGCTTCAATTTCAAAAGGTGGGTTCGAGGCGCGTATGGGACAGCAGTGGGATCTGTTCTCGCCAAACAACGCCAACACCAACCATACCAACGGTAATATGTGGTTTGCTGGTAACCGTGGTTTCCGCAGGGCACAGCTACAGCTAAGCTACAAGCTCGATATCGACAATGTTTTTCCAATGGTTCAGGTTTCGCTGGGTGAAACAGCTCGCGAGGATGTTGGACTTGGTAAGGATAACCTGTCGGGTGTTCCTATGTTACAGGCACGTTTATCGGGTAAACTAATGGATAAGTATACCGTAGGCGTATCGTTTGTTAACGGTCAGTATCAGGAGAAGGGATCAGCCGGTCCATGGGAGTGGGACGATAAGATTAAAACTACTGGCTTTGGATTCGACTTTAACCTACCCATTCATCAGTATTTTAGCCTTGTGGGTGAGGTGAATAGCGGAACCAACCTGAATAACGCAAATCTGTTCAATATAGCAGGTAACTATGGGTACACCATAAACCCAATTGAAGGTAACTCAGTTGATGATAAGAAAAGCTTGGGTGTATGGTTAAATGCTTCATCCAAGATTACCGACTGGCTATTGTTTACCATTGGCTATGGAATGGATAAGAACAATAGTGAGAATTTCAACGTGGGCAACTACGAGACCAATAGCATGGTGTACACCAACTTTACTCTGCCCATTAAGCATGGATTTGCCCTAATGTTAGAATATCAAATCCTAAATACCTCACAGGTAACAGGTGTTGATGCACAAGGGCAAATTACCGATACTCAGGACAACAAGGCCAATGTATTTGGCTTAGCTGCACGTATTAGCTTCTAGTAAAGCTATCATTCAGCTGAATAAAAAAACCCAGACTCATGAAGGTCTGGGTTTTTATTTTTGAAATCGCCTTAAATCGCCTTGGTTTTATCGGCAAGCCACTGCTTCATATCTGGTGATAAGGCTGGCGACAGCTTTTCGTATACAGTTTTATGGTACTGATTAAGCCAGTTACGCTCCTCATTGCTTAGCATCTCAATGCAAATGGGGTTGGTATCGATGGGGCAGAGGGTAAGCGTTTCAAAACCAAGGAAGCTGCCGAAATCGTTATCCTCAGTTTTTTTACAAACGATTAGGTTCTCAATACGAATACCATACTTGCCAGCTCGATATATGCCGGGTTCGTTAGATTGTATCATACCAGCCTCAATGGTAACAGGGTTCTCGTTTGGCCTAATGGATTGTGGCCCTTCATGCACATTAAGGAAAGCACCAACACCATGGCCTGTTCCATGCCCATAGTTAATTCCTTTGTTCCACATGGCCATACGGGCCAGAATATCGAGCTGCGATCCCCTTGTGCCTGTTGGGAATTGTATCATCGATAGCTGTATCATTCCCTTTAGCACCAATGTGTAGTCAACTTTTTCTTCCTCTGTTGGGGTGCTAAGGTGTATTGTTCGGGTTATATCGGTTGTTCCCTGTAGGTACTGTCCGCCCGAATCGACCAGCAGAAAGCCCTCGGGCTTTACTTCCGATGCGCTCTCAGGGGTTGCGCTGTAGTGAACAATAGCACCGTGCTCACCGTAACCTGCGATGGTGCTAAAGCTTTCGCTAACAAAACCCTCTTGCTTTTTACGGAGTTCCACCAGCTTATCGGCAATGGTAATCTCGGTGATGGTTTCCTTACCAACCCCATTTTCAATCCAGTGGAGGAATTCGCACATGGCTACCCCATCCATTACCAAGCTCCTGCGGATGTTCTCCAGCTCAACAGAATTTTTTACTGCTTTTAGCTTGGTGGGGATACTTAATACAGACTTTGTGCTAACTCCACTTGGGATTAGTGTAGCTAGGTAGTGATTAATCCTATTCTCGTCAAGGGCAATGGTTGTTCCTTTGGGTATGTCTTTAATGAAGTTGGCTATATCGTCGTACCCAAGTACCTCAACCCCTTGTTCCTCGAGCCTAGTGGTGAGCGAATCATCAATTTTATCACCATCTATAAAGAGAACGGCCTCCTCAAGGGAGATATACCCATACGATAGCACAACAGGGTTATAATCCACATCATTTCCTCTGATGTTGAAAGTCCAAGCAATTTCGTCAAGGGCAGCAATAATGCAAGCATCACAATCTTCCTTCTGAAGCGATTTACGTATGTTCTCAATTTTCTCGGCAACGGTTTGTCCAGCATAGCGAAGCTCGTGTTCAAAAGCCATTCCGCTTGGGGAGGATGGTCTTTCGCTCCATAGCTCATCAATTAGATTAGCGGTTGAGTCAACCCTAAGACCCTTTTTCTCCAAGTCAGCAATAAAGGTTTTAGCAGCCGAGTGCGATAGAAGCTGCCCATCGAACCCAACGGTTTCCCCCTTGCTCAGGTTCCCGGTGAGCCATTCATTCATGGTGGGAGTGTCGGGTAAACCCATCTTGCACAGCTCTATTTCGCTTCCCACTAACTCCTGAGCACCCTGAAGGAAGTAACGAGAATCGGTCCAAAGGGCCGATTCCGATCTGCTAACCACCACAGTACCTGCCGAACCGGTAAAACCCGATAGCCAAGCTCTAAGTTTCCAGCAATCGGGAATATATTCGCTTAAATGCGGATCGCTACTTGGGATAACATAGGCCGAAAGCCCTTTTGAGGCCATTATGGTTCTTAGCTTTTCAATTTTATCGTTAGTTTTCATTGGTATATATTTTTGTTATTAGTTGCTTAGCGTGTTTAGCAAAAGTAAGCATTTTGAATGAATGCTTTAATGATTTTTATCTTATAGAGTTTTCATATATTGGCGGCTTATTCGCGCCACCTCTAGTTTTTTTGGAATAATGCTATAAATTTGTAAATTGCAAATTCGTTGTTATGTGAATATCAAACAAACCTCTGGGCTATGAATACTCTCAAGATTTCGAAAAATAGAGTTCGTGATTTTTTAGCGGAGAAACTTGCCAAAAGCATCATCCAGTCCGAACTAGACGACCTGGTTTCGGTACTCCGCTACAATGCCCTTGGAGGCTATGAACGCCTCGATGATTTTGACCTTTTTGAGAATTTAGTGGCTGCCCTTCCCGAGCTCGAGCTGGTGTTTCTAGCCGAAACCGATGAACATTACATCTACGTTGCTGTTAAGCCTGAGTATAAGAACGAAGAAGACGCCATTCTGGTTGATATGCGAAAAGTTGTTCAGGTCATTGTTTAAAAATCACCATAGCTTCAAAACTACACCCTATGTCAAAAATTTTAAAACTGTTGGCCTCACCTTTGTTGATGGCTGTGCTTATTATTGCCTTCGCTGTAGCTAGCGCCATAGCTACATTTATTGAGAACGATTTTGGTACCCTTGCTGCACGTACCCTAATTTACAATGCATGGTGGTTCGAGTTTATTATGCTTTTACTTGCTGTAAACTTTATCGCGTCAATATTTACGCGTAAGCTTTACCGTAAAGAGAAGTTTGCCGTTATGCTTTTTCACATAGGTTTCGTTATAATTCTTCTTGGGGCAGCAGTTACACGTTATGTAGGTCAAGAAGGGATGATGCATATCCGCGAGGGGCAAACCGCCACTTGGTTCACTTCGTCCGATAAGTACCTAACAATTGAGGTGAATGGGGAGGATAAGCTCACCAAACAAATAAATTTCACACCAGTTTCTCGGAATAGCTTTAGAAAAACCTTTCGTGTAAACGAAAAGAAAGTTGGCTTAAAGCTAACCGACTATATCCCCAACGCAGAAGAGAGCGTGGTGGAACACCCCGATGGCCATCCCATTGTTTCGCTCGTTGTAGTGGATAGCCTCGGCACACAGCAAACTTTGCTTAGACCCGGAAAGGTTATTCCAGCTGGTGTGTATGGCTTAGGTTTTAGGGGTTCGCACAGGAATTTGGATGTAGAGTTTATGCTTTCCGACACCGGTATTGTTGGGATATCGAGGTTCCCCATAGCCATTCGTTCAATGGCAAAGGATGGTGAAGTAGTTCTTGAACCCAACACTCCATTTAAACTTGAACCACAAACCTTCTATGCAGCTCATGCTGTTCAGTTTGCCTATAGGGGACATTGGAGCTCGGCGCGCATAAGGATGGTTTACAATCCAAACCCTCAGGTTCAAGGTCGTGATGTGCTCGTTTTTAGCGCAAGTTCAAATGGCGCATCAACAGATATATTCGTTCCCGTTGCAGGTGTTGAGGATAACGCAATACTAGAGTATATAGATGGTGTGGAGGTTGGCATTAAGTATGGCGCAAGAAAGATTGCAATCCCTTTTGCCATAAAGCTCGATGATTTTGTGCTTGATCGTTACCCGGGCTCCGATAGCCCTTCGTCCTTTACATCAAATGTTCAGGTATTCGATACGACGGGAAATCTAATTAAACCTTTTAGCATTTACATGAATAATATCCTGAATTTTAAGGGCTACCGTTTTTACCAAAGTTCCTACGATCCCGACGAGAGGGGAACATACCTGTCGGTAAATAAAGACTTTTGGGGTACTGCCATAACCTATTTTGGTTATTTTATTCTGATTGTGGGTATTATTTGGGCTCTTCTGGCTCGGGGAAGCCGATTCCGTATGCTTGTAAGCAAACCAACAGCAGCAGTGCTTCTAATGCTGATGTTGATGCTCTCCGGAGCTGCCTTTGCTCAGGATGCACCCATACCCGATGTGAAGCACTCACGTGAGTTTGGTAAGCTGCTAGTTCAGGATCAGGGTGGGCGTATGAAGCCCCTTAGCACTTTGGCCGGCGAGGTGCTCCGCAAGTTGAACAGATCAAATAGTTTCAATGGGCAAACACCAGAGCAGGTGTACCTTGGCATGTCGGCATTCCCCGATCATTGGCAGCATATCCCCATAATTACCATAAAGAATCCAGACCTTAAAGCAATGCTTGGGGTTAGGGGCGATTTGGCTGCCTTTGTCGATTTTTTCGATCATCAGAGCGGTTCAAGATACAAGCTAAGCGGCTTGGTGCAGGATGCCTTTGCGCTTAAACCATCGCAACGTTCGGCTCTGCAAAAGGAGATTATTAAGGCCGATGAGAAGGTTAACGTGTTGTACATGGTTTTCTCGGGGCATATGGCACGTATTTTTCCAGTTCCCAATCATCCTGACAACAGATGGCTCTCGATGAACGAAGCCTCTGAGTATGAGCAAGCCCATATTATACATCCAGTGGTTGACATATACGGCAAGTATATGCTTAGCGTTAGGGAGGCATCGAGAAATAGCCAATGGCAAACTGCCAGTGCGTTCCTCGATCAGGTAAAACAGCATCAAGTTGAGTATGGGGGACACATATTACCCTCGCCCGCCAAAGTTAAGGCTGAGGTTTTTGCCAACAGGCTCTTACCTTTCGAACGGCTTATCCCCATATATGGTTTAACCGGCTTGGTGCTACTCATACTTGTGTTTATTGAGATGTTTTACCGATCTAATTTTGGGAATAAGGCGTATTTCGTTTTGGCGGCCATACTGCTATTCGGATTTTTGCTGCAAACCTTTGCCATAGGCCTAAGGTGGTATATTGCTGGCCGTGCTCCGCTTAGCAACGGATTTGAGTCGATGGTTTACGTGGCGTGGGCGGCTATGCTGGCGGGCTTTATATTTGCCAAGCGCAGTAGGGTGGTGCTCCCTGCAACTGCTCTGCTCAGTACATTAACCCTTTTTGTTGCACACCTATCATGGATGGATCCAGAGATCACCAATCTGGTGCCTGTGCTAAAATCGTACTGGCTTACCATCCATGTTGCTGTGATAACAGCCAGCTACGGTTTCTTTGGGCTGGGTGCCATTCTAGGGCTATTCAACTTGGCTCTTTATGCATTCAAATCGAAACGAAACAGAGAGAAGGTTGATAGCCAGATTGCTAACATTACAGTAATAAACGAGCTAAACCTTACGCTTGGATTGTACCTGTTGACCATTGGCTCATTCCTAGGCGCAGTATGGGCCAACGAGTCGTGGGGTAGGTACTGGGGGTGGGATCCAAAGGAAACCTGGGCCTTAATCACCATGCTGGTTTATGCCTTTGTGCTGCACATGAGGTTAATACCATCGTTCAAATCGGCCTTTGCCTTTAACTTCGGATCGATTATCGGTCTGGGGTCGGTGCTTATGACCTACTTTGGAGTAAACTACTACCTATCGGGGTTGCATAGCTACGCAGGTGGCGACCCTGTTCCCGTTCCTAGCTGGATTTATTTTGTAATTGCAGCAATTTTTTCGCTAAGTTTCTTTGCTTGGTACAACAATAGGATAGTGGAGATAGAGAGCAGTAAGAGCTAAATTTAAACTTAAAATGAAGATGTGATGAAGAATTTCGATTTTTACAATCCCGTAAAAATCCTTTTTGGAGAGGGGAAGATTAATGAAATTACCAACGAGCTGCCCAGCGGCTCAGTTGTTCTGATCACCTATGGTGGGGGTAGCATCAAGCGTAATGGAGTGTATACCCAGGTCATGGCAGCTTTAAATGGTTTTAAAGTAATAGAGTTTGGTGGCATTGAGCCTAACCCCAGGTACGAAACCCTAATGAAAGCAGTTGAAATTGCTCGTACCGAGAAGGTAGATTTTATTCTTGCCGTAGGAGGAGGGTCTGTTATTGATGGCACCAAGTTTATATCTGCCGCCATTCCTTATAAGGGTAACGATCCATGGGATTTACTTTCAATGGCAGGTAAGGTAGATATTAATCAAGCGGTTCCCTTTGGCACTGTTCTAACTTTACCTGCAACTGGCTCGGAAATGAATATGTTTGCTGTAATTAGTCGCGATTCTACCACCGAAAAGCTGTCTTTTGGGCATCCTTTGGTATTCCCCAAATTTTCTGTTCTTGATCCTACTGTAACCTACTCGTTGCCAGTAAACCAAATTGCCAACGGTGTGGTTGATGCTTTTGTACACGTAATCGAACAGTACTTAACATATCCGGTGAATGCTAGTATTCAGGATCGTTGGGCCGAGGGTGTATTGCAAACCCTTATCGAAATTGGGCCACAGGCACTAGCTAATCCTATGAACTACGACGTGAGGGCCAATGTGATGTGGAGCTGTACCATGGCACTTAATGGACTACTAACCGCTGGTGTCCCCACCGATTGGGCCACCCATACCATTGGTCATGAGCTAACAGCCTTCTTTGGTTTAGATCACGCAGTAACGTTATCCATTGTCCTACCCTCGTTGATGCGGGAAATGAAGGAGGAGAAGAGGCAGAAAATTCTTCAGTTTGCCCAAAGAGTTTGGGGCATTGATGTGGGGACAGAGGATAGAAAGATAGATGAAGCCATTGCCAAAACAGAGGCTTTCTTCCAATCGATGGGCATTAAAACACGATTAAATGACTATGGAATTACCGAGGATCGGCTCAAGCCTATATTCGATCGGTTCGATGAGCGAGGGTGGAAGCTGGGCGAAATGAAAGCAATCACGTCGGATAGAATTAAAGTTATTCTTCGTTCGGCGTTGTAGTTCATCTTTTTGTTCTCATTCTCAGTAAAAACAACATAATCGCAAAAAATATTATTCTAAAAAGTGGTTAAAAGTTTGCGATGTTCATTTGATTTTATACTTTTGTCGTGCTTTTAACGAAAAGCACGGCAAGTGTACAGAGGTATTGATGTAGAAGGGATTCACCGTAATAGGATAATATATTGTTACTAATGCAATAGGTGAGATGAGTGAATGCCTGCCAGAGGCAGGGCTGAAACCATCCGCCGGTTGGCGGATAAGCTGCCGTTCGCAGTAACAGTTCTTGACAATATTTGGTGAGGTGGGTGAGTGGCTGCCTGTCGGCAGACAGGGCTGAAACCATCCGCCGGTTGGCGGATAAGCTGCCGTTCGCAGTAACAGTTCTTTACAATATTTGGTGAGGTGGGTGAGTGGCTGAAACCAGCAGTTTGCTAAACTGCCGTACTCGTAAGGGTACCGGGGGTTCGAATCCCCCCTTCACCGCATAAGAATTTTTCGGGGTGTAGTCTCGTCTGGTTGACGAGACACCTGGTTTGGGACCAGGGAGCCCTTTTGACATAAAATAATTTTTCGGGGTGTAGCGCAGTCCGGTTAGCGCACCTGGTTTGGGACCAGGGGGTCGCAGGTTCGAATCCTGCCACCCCGACTACTAAAGGGAAGCGAAAGTTTCCCTTTTTTTGTTTTAAATATTTTGTAAGCTTAGCATCAGGTTTAATTCAATTGAGTAACAGTATAATGCTACCATCTTGCCCACTCTGTGGAAGTAGTTCTGTTTTACTGCACACCCTCTTAAATCGAAATTACTTTCGTTGCTCACAATGCAAATCAGCATTTGCTGACCCAAGTAACCATTTAAGTTACGACGACGAGGAGAGCCGTTACCTTGAGCATAATAACGATATTTACGATCCCGGATATCGCGATTTTGTAAAGCCCATTATTGAAACAGTTCTGTCAAAGTTCTTGCCTGAACATGAGGGCCTTGACTTTGGCGCAGGAACAGGTCCAGTAATATCGCAGGTGCTCACCGAGAATGGCTATTGCATTAAGCAGTTCGACCCGTTTTTCTGTAATAAACCCGAGGTGCTAACCAGGCAATACGATTACATTGTATGCTGCGAAGTGATTGAGCATTTTCATAATCCGTATAGAGAGTTCATACAGCTGAAATCGTTGCTAAAGCCAGGTGGAATGCTTATTTGTATGACCGATATCTTTTACGATGATATCGATTTTGCCAAGTGGTACTACAAGAACGACCCAACCCATGTCTTCTTTTACCACCCCACCTCGCTCAGCTTCATTAAAGCAGAATTTGGGTTTACCTCCTATATGCTCAATGGGCGAGTTATTAGGTTTGAGGCTTAACGTTTTGTTTCTTCTTTAGCTAAAGCGGGTTAAGCTGTGCAATTTCATTTGTTTTAGGGTTATACATAAACACCACCAATCATTCGAGAGAATTATTCTAGCTCCTCCCAATCGCTGTAATTCAACAGGCTAAAGAAGGGTGATTCTTTCGGCTTCTCGATAAAGGGGTACTTGACTTCGGAGAGGTAGAGCCCTTGAGGGTAAGCCGGTTTGTTTTTTATATTCGGTTCCGAGGTGTTAAGCAATGCTTCAAACTGTTTAAGGCTAAGCTCTCCAGAACCGACATCGATTAAACCCTGTACCAGTAGCCTAACCATTCCTTGTAAAAACCGATTGGACGTAATTTGAAATCTGACCATATTCCCTGTTCTATGGACAAATATTCTTGCCGACGAAACCCTACAATGCGTGCTTCTATGGTTGGTAGGGCAAAGGCAAAAGTTTATAAAATTGGAATAGCTAGGAATAAGCATTACTGCGTTATGCATTTGCTTTATGTCAATACTCTGAGGGTAAAGCGAGCTTAGCTCGCTCAAGTGTGGATCCTTGTTGGTATGTATAAGGTAGTCGTAGGTTCGAGATATGGCATTGGTTTGGGCATGTGGGTACCCATCCATAGGAATAATCTCAAAAATACTAATATCGTTGGGGAGTGTTTTATTGAGCCTAAACATCAAATCGAAATCCCATCCATCATAAAAATCGAAGTGAAAGTAGTACTGGCTGGCATGAACCATAGCATCGGTTCGTCCGCAACCAATGCAGGTTATGGGCTGGTGTAAAATTTTGCTTATGCAATTCTCTATGGTTTCCTGAATAGTGGGTACATTGGGCTGTCGTTGCCAACCCCTGTAGCTGTAGCCGTTGTATCCAATTCGAACAAAATACCTCAAGTTTTCTGAATTAATTTGGGTACAAAGCTAGTAAAAACCTTTAGGTAAATTTCTTCATTTAGTAAAAATACCATTAAACAGCTGTAGATTTGCAGCCAATATTTTCTGTGATGATAAAGAAATTTTTTGCACCGCCCTACCTAGCCTACTTGGCGCTTATTTTTGGAATTATTTGTATCGGCTTTTCAGCAATCTTTGTGAAGTTGGCCAACGTGCCGGGTTCGGTGTCAACATTTTATAGGATATTTATTGCAAGTATAGCCATTACCCCTATATGGATTTACAAGGGGAGTAAAGTGCCCCCAAAGCGCGATTTGTGGCTAATATTTATTGGAGCAGCATTCTTTGCAATCGACCTTTTCCTTTGGAATACTGCCATATTGCTTACCTCCGCTGCAACAGCTACCCTTTTGGCCAATAATGCGCCGGTATGGGTTGGACTAATTTCGCTGGTTGTTTTCCGCGAACGGTTAGCTGCAAAATTTTGGTATGGTTTGCTGTTGGCTCTGCTTGGACTTAATATCCTAATTGGCCTTAGGGCATGGCAAACCATGGATTTTAACTACGGAGATATTCTTTCGATTGTTGCTGGTTTCTTTTACGCATTATACTTGCTGTTCACCCTCGATTCGCGCAAAAGGGTTGATACTATTACTTTTATGACCTTCTCCATATTTTTTATGGTGATCCTTCTGTTTATAGCCAACCTGCTGATTGGTAATCCTTTTGTTGGATACTCGTTGGGCACTTGGTCTGCCCTTGTGGGGTTGGGGCTTGTAGCTCATTTTGGTGGATGGATCTCAATAAACTATGCGCTGGGACACCTTAAGGGTACCAACGTATCGGTTACCCTGCTGTCGCAATCGGTAATTACTGCGCTGCTAGCCATTCCTATTCTTGGCGAGGGGCTTAGCATTAACCAAATTGTAGGCGGTTTGCTTGTGCTAAGCGGTGTTTACATTGTGAATAGGAGAAATACCTAATGGATGCTAACCCAGGAACTGATTAATCTTTTCGTGAAGTTCTCTGGCATCAATAGGTTTGGTGATGAATGCATTGCAACCCGCTTCAAGCGCTTTTTCCGAGTCGGAAGTAAAAGCATAGGCCGATTGGGCAATAATAGGTAAGCTACCTCTGAATTTCCGTATCTCTTTGGTGGCCTCCAACCCATCTATTTTTGGGAGCTTAATATCCATCAGAACCAAGTCGATATTTTTATTCTCTCTGCATTGCTGGATTGCTTTTTCCCCATTGTCTACATTAATGGTAGAAGCTCCTGTGTCGGCTAACACCTCTTTGATAAAGAATTGGGTGTGCACATCATCTTCAACCACCAGTATGGTTTTGCCTATCCAGTTGTTGCTGTTTTTACTCCCTGTTGGCTCGTTACTTGAGGTGTTATCAGCAGGGGAGTATGGTAGCGTTACCCCAAAGCATGACCCTTTGCCAACCTCCGATTCAACCCAAATACTACCTCCCATTAGCTCAACAAATCCCTTCGATATTGGCAAACCTAGCCCAGTTCCCTTTCGGCTATCTACCGATGACCCTTCCACTTGATGAAACCGTTCGAATATTTGTGTGAGATTCTCTTTGGCTATTCCTATCCCCGAATCCTTCACCCTAAATTCAAGGGTTGATTCATCCTTGAGGGAGTATGATATCTCTATAGTACCCTCCTTGGTGAACTTTATGGCATTAACCAGCAGGTTGGTAAGTATTTGTCGTAGCTTTACCTCATCGGTTTTTACTTTGCTCTGGGGCGTAGGTAGCCTGTGGGTGAACTCTAGTTTTACGCCCTTTGTGCTGATGGTTGGTGTTAGGGTACTTACCACATTCTCGATCATAACGTTTAGGTCAACCTCGTTGGTTATGAGGGTTACCTGCCCCGATTCAATTTTAGATATATCAACAATATCGTTAATAATCCCCAGGAGTTGCTGACTATTGGTATTGATGATATCGATGAATTCTGATCGTTTCTTCTCGTCGAGCGTATTGCGTTCGAGCAACCTCGAGAAGCCACATATGGCATTCATGGGGGTGCGGATCTCATGGCTCATGTTGGCCAGGAAGGTCGATTTTAGCTTGTCGCTTTCCTCGGCCTTGACCTTAGCAGCAGCCAGCTCCTCGTTGAGCTTACGGTACTCCTTGTTCTGCTCCTCAATCTCGTTTGCCTTTTGCTTAAGCAGTAGCTCCGCATCCTTTTGCTCTGTTATGTCGGTTATTGTACCAATGTAACCTGTAATGCGTTCACCATCTAGCTCTGGTTTAGCATAGCCAAGCACCCAAATGGTTCTTCCATCGGGACGGATGAATCTGTACTCAGCGGTTGATTGCACACCTTTACTCGACCGCTCTTTCCAATTACTTTTGATTATCTCTTTATCGCTTGGGTGAACGGCGTTGATCCAGCCATCACCTATGGCTTCATCGTATGATAGTCCTGAGAGTTCGCACCACTTTGCATTTACATAAGTTGTATAGCCATCGGCTCGGGTTCTGAATATCCCTACAGGCGACATCTCCGCAAGGGTTTTAAATAGCATCTGGCTTTCGTACAGCGCTTTTTTTGCTTTTTTCTGCTGGGTAATATCCTCGGCAAATCCACAAATATACTCTTGGTCGCCAATTACTAGGTAAAACGATTTTATTAGCTTGTCGAGTTTCCTTCCGCCTTTGGTTATATGCACCGTTTCAAAAGCTGGTACCTCATGCCGTTTTAGCTCTTCGAAGTGATTATAGTAATTATTGCCATACGAAGGGTCGAAAAGCTTGATACCACCCTTGGCAATCTCCTCACTGTTGTATCCAAGGCTGCTATATACCGAATGGTTTGCATACACAATTTGGCCGTTTGGCTCAATTAAGTATACCTCTTGTCGTGCATTCTCCACCATAAACCTAAATTTCAGGAGCTCTTGTTCCGTTCTTTTGTACTCCTCAACTAGGCCATTCAACTTTGCGTTTATGGTTTGTATCTCTTTGTTCTGCTTGTTTAGATGTTCGGTGCGTATGTTTATTCTATGCCTTAGGATTATGATAAATGCAATACCGGCTACGGTTACAGCTGAAACGATGATCCCTATTAGAAAAAATATTTTTCGGTAATTTCTTTGATGTATTGGGCGTATCCATTTTTTAATGCTGCTGTAGTATACCGATTCAGAGTCATTCTTTAGATCCATCATATGGTTATCGAATGCCATAACCACTTCATCTTTTTGATTCTTTGGAAAGGCAAAGAATGTATACGATGGACGAAGAATTAGCGATGAGGGCCAGATGGTGGCTTCTCTTTCCTTTGAGAAGTAGAAGAAACGTGATGCAACAATTACATCGACTTGATTTTTGTTAAGCGATTCAACTGCCGAACCATAATCAGCAAAAGGTATTACATCAAAATCAATGTTAAACTGATTTTTCACCTCCCCCCTAATAAACTCCTCCTGAATAGACCCCTCAAGTACTGCAACCCTCTGGTTTTTTAGCCCCAGTACAGACTCTAATGGAGAATTGCTTGGTACAAAAATCTCTATCCAATCGTCAATAACAAAAATTTGGTTTAGCTTAAATCGTCTGGCTCTTTCCTCCGAGAACGATACATCGAGCAGCACGTCTATCTCAAAATTGTCGAGCTTTTCTAGATTCTCGTTCCACGTTCCGTGGATATACTCCACCACCCATCCCTCTCGCTTGGCAATTTC
>JAVERU010000073.1:0-15596 GCA_034006965.1 Tenuifilaceae bacterium | reverse complement strand
GCATGCTGTTTTCTATTTTCAGCAACCTCCTGCCAATATTGAATAGCACCTTGTTAGTATCTTCTTCAATGGCAATAAAATGGAATGGAGATACGATGTTGGTATAGGGTAAGTCAATGGTGTCACGGGTTAGCCTAAAAGAGAAGGCATCCACCTTTTTTAGGGTTTCTGGATTGGAATCTTGACTTCTGAAAAACGATCTGTTTGATACAAGCAATGGCCCATCCGGATGTTTCTCAACGATAATGTTTATATCCTGGTTTTCGTGGGGTTCGGTTACTACCCCCTCGGCAGATATTACAATTCGCCCAATTCCCCTAAACGAGATGTACACGTTGTCGAGCCTATCGACATAAAATGATTTTTTAAGTGTTCCACGCGACTGGGCAATGTAGTCGTTAAGCCGGTGGTTGTATGCAAATGGTTTGATTTCATCATCCTCAAAATAGGCCAATCGGCCTGTGCTCGATATGAACCATATTCTACCTTTGTAATCTATATATATCTCATGGATGATGCTCTCTACAAGCCCTTCGTTTACGCCAAAGTTTTTAAATCTATACCCGTCGTATCGGCTAACTCCATTTGCCGTGGCAATCCAAAGATATCCTATCGAGTCTTGAACTATATGATACGTTTCGTTGGAGGGCAATCCATCATCTACGCTAAATTGCCTATGGATGGGCTTGGGACCCGTTGCTAAATTTTGTGCTTGTAGAAAGCAAAAAGCTATTAAAAATAGCAGAGTTGTTAACAGTGATTTTACCACAGGATTGTTCAATTGGTTGATGATTAGTTTAAGGTGCTATTCAGCTTGGAAGGCTGCCTTAGTGCAATTTACAAATTTTTGGTTTAGATAAAAAAAAAGGTGCCTTAGTGGCACCTTTTTTTAGGGGTAGTAGGAATTATTTTTCGTATTCCATTGCTGCAAGACGCTTGTAAGAGTTGTACCTCCAACGAGCATTCTCTTCGGCTGCTTTAAATAGCTCCATAGCCTCCTCGGGGAACGATTTCTGAAGCGCAGTGTAGCGAACCTCACTCTTAAGGAAATCCTGAAATTTACTCCAGTCGGGCTCCTTGGAGTCGAGTTGGAATGGATTTTTACCTTCTGCCTCAAGCCTTGGGTCGAACCGGTAGGTTTGCCAGTATCCAGCCTCAACAGCAAGCTTGGTCTGGTTTTGGGTTGAACCCATACCGTTTCTCAAACCATGGTTGATACATGGAGAGTAGGCAATGATGAGGCTTGGTCCAGGATACTCCTCGGCCTCGCGTAGGGCCTTAAAGTACTGGTTGTGGTTAGCGCCCATAGCAACCTGTGCTACGTACACGTATCCGTACGACATGGCCATCATACCTAGATCCTTCTTGCGAATTCTCTTTCCAGCTGCGGCAAATTTTGCAACGGCAGCAATAGGTGTTGACTTGGACGATTGTCCACCGGTGTTGGAGTACACCTCGGTGTCAAGTACAAGCAGGTTGATGTCTTCACCAGAGGCAATAACGTGGTCTAAACCTCCATATCCAATGTCGTATGCCCATCCATCGCCACCAAATACCCAAATCGATTTCTTGATGAAGTACTGCTTAAGGGCAAGTAGCTCCTTGGCCAAATCGTCGTTTTCTTTTTCAAGGGCAACAATCAGCTTTGCTGATGCTTCTTTTGAGCCTTCAGCGTTCTCCCTGTTCTCTAGCCAAAGCTTCATTGCCTCTTTGGTTTCCTCTTTGTAGCCGTTGGCTAGCCCTTTGTTTATTCTGTCGGCAATGCGATCGCGAAGCTTGTTTATACCAGTGGCCATACCAAAGCCATACTCGGCGTTATCCTCGAATAGTGAGTTTGCCCAGGCAACGCCAAGGCCGTCCTTGTTGGCGCGGTATGGGGTTGAAGGTGCAGAACCACCATAGATTGAAGAACATCCAGTAGCATTAGCCACGATCATGCGGTCGCCATAAAGCTGGGTAATGGTTTTGATATATGGAGTTTCTCCACAACCGGCACAAGCACCGCTGAACTCGAATAACGGCTGAGCAAACTGGCTGTTCTTAACGCTCTTTCTCTTGTCAAGTACAGTTTCCTTGTAGCCCACCTTCTTGTCCATGTATTGAAAACGCTCGACTTCGGCAAGTTGAGACTCGAGTGTCTTCATCACAAGAGCCTTGGTTTTGGCAGGGCAAATATCGGCACAGTTACCACAACCGGTGCAGTCGAGTACACTTACTTGTATGCGGAAGTTGTACTCCTTGGTTGCTCCATTACCTTTCATGGTGGTGGTTCCCTCTGGTGCATTAGCGAGCTCCTCGTCGGTCAGTAGGAAAGGACGAATGGCTGCGTGGGGGCAAACGTAGGCACACTGGTTACACTGAGTACAGCTATTAGGTATCCACTCGGGTACATGTACGGCAATACCGCGCTTTTCGTACTCGGTTGTACCTGCCGGGAATGTTCCATCCTCGCGGCCAATGAATGCGCTTACCGGCAGATCATCACCATTGAGGTTGTTAATAGGGATAGCTACGTTGTTTACAAAGTCTGGTGCGTTGGGGTTAGCGTGTGGCTTTTCAGCCTCAAGTTTAGCCCATTCCGCAGGTACTTCAACCTTTGTAACATCTCCACCGCGATCAATAGCAGCGTAGTTCATATTTACAATATCCTCACCTTTGCGACCAAAACTCTTGTCAACGGCATCCTTCATGGCTTTTACAGACAGGTCGTAAGGTATTACCTCCGAGATTTTGAAGAATGCACTCTGCATGATGGTGTTGGTGCGGTTGCCCAAACCAATCTCTTCAGCAATTTTGGTAGCGTTTATAATGTAGAAGTTCACCTCCTTCTCTGCTAATACTTTTTTAACTGAGTTAGGAAGTTTAGCTTTTGTTTCTTCAGTATCCCAAATGCTATTTAGCAAGAAGGTTCCACCCTTACGAATACCCCTTAGCATATCGTATTTGCCTAGGTACGCTGGTACGTGGCAAGCAACAAAGTCTGGAGTATTAACCAGATAAGGTGAACGGATGGGCTTATCACCAAAACGCAAGTGCGAGGTGGTTACACCACCCGATTTTTTTGAATCGTACGAGAAGTATGCCTGGCAGTACTTATCGGTATTCTCTCCAATAATCTTAATGGAGTTCTTGTTCGCACCAACGGTGCCATCAGATCCTAACCCATAGAATTTAGCTTGGAATGTTCCCTTGTCGGCTAGGTTCACCTCTTCTTTAAGAGGTAGCGACTTAAAGGTTACATCATCAACAATACCTATTGTGAATTGGTTCTTAGGCTCGTTCATCTTTAGGTTCTCGAAAACCGATATGATTTGAGATGGAGTAGTATCCTTTGAGCTCAAACCGTAGCGTCCGCCAACAATAATGGGGGCGTTCTCTTTTCCGTAGAATAGGTCTTTTACATCGAGGTATAAGGGATCACCATTGGCACCGGGTTCCTTGGTGCGGTCAAGCACGGCAATGCGCTTAGTGCTCTTGGGGAATGCCCTAAAGAAGTGCTTAGCCGAGAATGGGCGGTACAGGTGAACCGCTATTAGGCCAACCTTTTCGCCATTTGCGGTAAGGTGATCAACAACTTCCTTAATGGTGTCGGTTACAGAACCCATAGCAACGATGATGTTCTCAGCGTTGGGGTCACCGTAGTAGTCAAATAGGTCGTACTTACGTCCTGTAATCTCCGAAAGTTTCTTCATGTAGTCTTCCACAATCTCAGGAAGCGCATCGTAGTACTTGTTGGCTGCTTCGCGCGACTGGAAGTAGATGTCGGGGTTTTGAGCAGTACCACGGGTTACTGGGTGCTCTGGGTTTAGTGCCCTATCGCGGAATGCCTGAAGGGCATCGAGGTCAACCAACCCGGCAAGTTCCTCGGTTTCAAGAACCTCAATTTTCTGAATCTCATGGGAGGTGCGAAACCCGTCGAAGAAGTGAAGGAAAGGAACCCTTGACTTAATGGATGCTAGGTGCGCTACAGCAGCAAGATCCATTATCTCCTGAACGCTACCGGTGGCAAGCATTGCAAAACCAGTTTGGCGAGTGCTCATCACATCGCTGTGGTCTCCAAAGATAGAGAGCGCTTGTGCAGCAAGGCTACGAGCCGATACGTGGAATACACCAGGAAGAAGCTCGCCAGCAATTTTATACATGTTGGGGATCATAAGTAGTAGCCCCTGGGATGCGGTATACGTAGTGGTAAGTGCACCTGACTGTAACGATCCGTGAACAGCACCTGCCGCACCAGCTTCCGATTGCATCTCGGTTACTTTTACCGTTTCTCCAAAAATATTCTTTCTGCCAAAAGCAGCCCACTCATCAATGTACTCAGCCATTGTTGACGAAGGAGTGATTGGGTAAATTGCCGCAACCTCGCTAAACATATATGCTATGTGCGATGCTGCATAGTTACCATCACAGGTGATAAACTTCTTGTTTTTTCCCATTGTTTAAGTGTATTTCGTTGATAAATAGATGCTTAAAAGTTTTACGTCAGCCTAGCAAAGGTAAGTATAATTCACGAAATACGAAATGTTGTTAAGCATTTAACAGCTAGGGTTTTTGCTGTAACGTTTGCGATAAAATTTTGTGCATAATAGTTATATAATCCTAAGAATGATGAGATTGGAGAGGAGATGATTAGGAATGGTGTGGCTTTCAAATCGAAAATTTGCAATCGCTCTAGCTTGCGGGTTGCAAGATTGGATTGTGCTTATGGCTTATATTTACTAACTTCGCAGGAGTATAGTACCTGAAATTTATAATTATTATGGATAAGACTTTTAAAATAGGATTGCTGCGGGAAACCAAAACACCTCCCGACAAAAGGGTGGCCATCCCTCCGGCACAAGCTAAAGAGCTAAAGGAAATGTACCCTCAGGTTGATATTGTTGCTCAACCTAGCGAGTTGCGTTGCTATGCCGATTCGGAGTATGTAGAGGCAGGTATACCTCTCCAGGAGGATGTGAGCGATTGCGACCTGCTGATAGGAGTAAAGGAGGTGAAAATTGAGGCCTTACTGCCCGGTAAGTCCTATCTGTTCTTTGCACACGTTGCCAAAAAACAACCTCATAACCGAAAGCTAATACAAGCCATTGCTCAAAAGGGTATAACTCTTTTAGATCATGAGTATCTGACTAACCCTAAAGGGGAACGACTTGTGGCCTTTGGCCATTGGGCAGGGGTTGTGGGTGCTTACAATGGTTTAATTGCTTATGGCAAGCGAACGGGCCAGTTCGAGTTACCCCGCGCCAAGGATTGTCACGATTACCAGGAGCTAGTGGGCATTTTAAAGAAAACTAAGCTTCACCAGGCTAGGATTTTAATTACTGGTGGCGGACGTGTGGCAGCAGGTGCGCTGGAAATATTCAGAACCCTCGGAGTACAAGAGGTTGAACCAGAGGAGTATCTCACCAAGCAGTTCGATAAGCCTGTGGTGTGTCGCCTCGATCCTTGGCATTATGCCCAACGAAAGGATGGGAAACCCTTTGATTGGCAATTCTGGTTGTCTAATCCAACCGATCACACCTCAACGTTTGTTCCCTACACTAAGGTTACCGATCTGTTTGTGGCATGCCACTTCTGGGATTTCAGATCACCTATTTTCTTCAGAAAGGAGGATATGAAAGCGCCCGATTTTAGCATAAAAGTTATCGCTGATGTTAGCTGCGATATTCCTGGGCCCATACCCACTACGCTCAGGGCCACTACCATAGCCGATCCTTTTTACGACTATAGCATTGAGCAGGATGAGGAGGTGCCAGCTTTCTCTGGAGAGAACAATGTTACAACGGTGACCATTGATAATTTACCAGGTGAACTTCCGCGCGATGCCAGCGAGTATTTCGGTAAGATTATGGTAAATACAGTTATCCCTCATTTTTTAGGCAACGATGAGGAGGGGGTTGTAAAACGTGCTACTATTCTTAGGGATGGTAAGCTAACCGATTTATATCAATATTTGCAGGATTATTTAGAGGGGAAAGGGTAGGGAATTAGTATATTTCTTAGCAGAAAGGTTAGATGTTTTTTTAAGCATCTAACCTTTTGTTGCTTTTAGTTAACAGAATGGAGGAACACAAGACATTTATAGCATTTAATCGAGCGTAATAACTAAATATGTCAACCCTGTGGCGTTATGTTTTATGTGGTTGAAATGTAGTGATTAATGGAGATTTGTAGCGACTCATTAATGTTAGGTCAACCTTTGATATTTGTAAATAGGTACTAAATCGACCTTTTATAATGCTTTTCTTCGTGAAAAATAAAACCAAAAAGCATTATGAAAGAAGTTGTAATTGTTTCTGCAACACGTACCCCGATAGGAAGTTTTGGCGGCAGCCTTTCCAGTTTTTCTGCTATCGACCTTGGTGTAATAGCTGCTAAGGAGGCCATAAAAAGAGCAGGAATTGCTCCCTCGGAGATTAGCGAAACCATAATTGGAAATATTCTTTCTGCTGGATTAGGCCAGAATATATCGAGGCAAATTTCTGTGAATGCAGGAGTTCCTGAAACAAGCCCAGCAATGGCTATTAACTATCTGTGCGGGTCAGGTTTGCGCTCTGTTGCGCTTGCCGCTCAGTCAATTATGCTTGGCGATACCGATGCTGTGCTTGCTGGTGGAACGGAGAGCATGACCAATTCACCTTACCTTTTACCTAAAGCCCGGAGCGGTTACAGAATGGGGCATGGTGAGATTGTTGATTCGATGATTCTCGATGGCCTTACCGATGCTTTCAACAATTACCATATGGGTATTACTGCTGAAAATGTTGCCGAACAGTGGGAGATTACTCGCGATGAGCAGGATCTGTTTGCAGTTAAAAGCCAGAACAAGACTGAGGCTGCTCAAAAGGCAGGCAAGTTTAAAGACGAGATTGTACCCGTAGAAATTCCACAACGTAAGGCCAATCCCATAATCTTTGCCGATGACGAGTTTCCAAAGCATGGTTTAACAATCGATAAACTTGCCAAACTTCGTCCTGCATTTAAAAAGGATGGAACTGTAACCGCTGGCAATGCATCGGGTATTAACGATGGCGCTTCAATGCTGGTTGTGATGTCGGCCGAAAAGGCAAAAGCATTAGGATTAAAGCCTTTGGTTAAGATTGTATCATACGGAAATGCAGCCCTCGATCCAAGAATTATGGGTTACGGGCCAGTTCCCGCTACTCGCGCCGCTTTGCTAAAAGCAAAAATGAGGATAGAGGATATTGAGCTTGTTGAAGCCAACGAGGCGTTTGCCGCCCAATCATTAGCCGTGGTTCGTGATCTTAAACTAAATCCCGAGATAGTTAACGTGAATGGTGGAGCCATTGCCCTTGGTCATCCGATTGGTGCATCAGGCGCTCGTATATTAACAACTTTGATTTACGAGATGAAACGACGCAATGTAGCCACTGGGCTAGCAACCCTTTGCATAGGAGGCGGACAGGGAACGGCATTGATCGTTGAGAATATTTAGGATGAGGGAGTAAATGTGGAATGTAATGGTGAGAGAATGAGGACTGTAATATGTAATCGGTAGTCGGTAGACTGTAATCGGTAGACTGTAATCGGTAGTCGGTAATCAATCAATAAAATCAATTAATATGAAAAGACTTGAGAATAAGGTAGCTATTATTACAGGTGGAGCCGATGGCTTAGGAAAAGCAGGGGCTAACCTATTTGCAAAAGAGGGAGCCACAGTAATTATTTGGGATATGAACGAGGCTAAGGGGACGGAAACCGTTGCCGAAATGGTATCAAATGGAGGTAAAGCCAAATTTGCAAAGGTTAATACCGCAATTTTTGCTGAGGTTGAGAGCGCCACAAAGAAGGCCATTGAGGAGTTTGGCAAGATAGATATCCTAATAAATAATGCTGGTATTACACGCGATGCATCACTTAAAAAGATGACTCCCGAGCAGTGGCAACAGGTAATTGATGTAAATTTAACTGGCGTTTTCAACTGTGCTAAATGCGTAAGCGGTTATATGGTTGAGAAGGGTTATGGTAGAATTATTAATACATCATCGGTTGTGGCGCTTTACGGAAACTTTGGCCAAACAAACTACGTAGCCACTAAGGCTGGTGTTATTGGTATGACCAAAACCATGGCTCGTGAGTTGGGTCGCAAGGGGGTTACTGTTAACGCAGTTGCACCCGGTTTTATTGCTACCGAAATGGTGAAGAAAATGCCCGAGGATGTGCTTAAAGCCATGGAGGCAAAGGTGCCCGTTGGTCGTTTGGGTATGCCCGAGGAGATTGCATCGGCATACCTTTTCCTTGCCAGCGATGAGGCTGCTTATATCAATGGCACAACGCTTAGTGTTGACGGTGGAATAACCATTTAAAGAACATTGAAAATCGATTAACGATTTATGATTATAGATTTAGAAAGATTGGTAAATTTTTTTCACTGGTCTTTAATCAAAAAACGTTAATCTTCATAAATCATTTAATTATGGCAACAAACGCACAAGTTTTAGGTACTTGGATTCTGATAGCCCTTTACGCATCGGCAGTTTTGTATTTTGTGATAAGGGGTGCTATGGGTACCAAAAGTATGAAGGATTACGCAGTGGGAAGCATTAACTTTTCGCCAGCTTTTGTTGGTATGTCGTTAGCTGCTGCAATGACAAGTGCAGCTACTTTTATCATTAACCCAGGCCTAATTGCATTGTATGGGGTTAGCGGGGTTTTATCGTTTGGGTTATTCTTTCCGCTAGCCTCAATGATCTCGCTGGTTGTGCTCACCAAGAGTTTTCGAAAGTATGGCGAATCGGTTAGCGCAGTGTCGCTAGCCAGCTGGATTGGTAAACGATACAATAGCAATGGATACTCGCTATTCATAGCATTCCTGTCGGTTTTGCTTATCACCTTTATTGTTTTGATACTTGTTGCCCTTACTAAAGTTTTTTCCAGCGCGCTCAATACAAACGAGATATTTACACTGGCAACCATAATCATCTTTGTTTTTGGGTATATGATGTTTGGTGGAGCAAACTCGATGGTGTACACCAATGCCATTCAGGCTGGGGTGATGGTTATTGTGGCAATAATTCTGCTGGCTTCTGGTTATAAGCATTTTGGAAACGGAATAACGGGCTTTTTTGAGACCTTAAAATCTATCGATCCAGTATTGGTGAAATCGACAAATGAGGGAAGCCCGCTATTTCGAGATTTTTGGGAAATAATCCTTGCGCAAGTAATTATTGGCGCAGCAGTGGTTTGTCAGCCGCATATCATCACAAAATCTCTTTTGCTGAAAAAGGAGAGCGATGTGAATAGGTTTTTGGTAGTTGCGGTTATTGTTGAGGCACTTTTCTTCTCGGTAGTAATTGCTGGACTTTATGCTCGTGTTGAGTTTCCCGATCTTATGGTGAATGGTGCAAAGTTGAGTAACGATAGTATTATTCCAGCTTACGTTATCCATATCTTTTCCAAAGGATGGGTGTCGTTGCTAGTAGGTCTGTTTGTTATTCTTGGTCTGATTAGTGCTGGAATGTCAACCCTTGAGGGGCTTATTCAATCGCTTAGCACCAGTATTACTAACGACATTATTAACCCACTATTTGGTAAAAGAATAAACAGCGATAAAAGTTATATTCGTATAAACAGGTTAGCTATTGTTGCTTTGGCAGTCTTTGCGTTTATCCTATCGCGACAGCAGCTAATATCGCCAAATTTAAGCGTAGCAATTTTTGCGCAGAATGGTGTTTACGCCTATTTCTCAATTATTTTCATACCAATTGTTCTTGGCATTTTCGGGAAGAGCGTGAGCCTTAAAGCTCCACTATGGGCTTCAATTACAGCATTTGCTACTCATTTCGGGGTGTACTACGGTTTGCCCTATTTGGTTAACAACGAAATTGCAAGTTTGGGCTACTTTAATAAGTACTTCGTCGGAACGGTTCACAATCCGGCCATCGCTGCAGCATCTGCCATTGTGCTTTCGGCACTTGTTGGGCTAACCCTTTACCAAATCGATAGAATAAAAGCTAAATCAGCATAAATCTTTTTTATTATGAAGGACTATTCTCCCGAGTATAAAGCAAAGCTAATATCAATTGAGCAAGCCGTTAAGCTGTTAAAAAGCGAAACCGATGTAATAGTGGCTCAGTGTGCTTCCGAACCACAGGGCTGTATGAGTAAGTTTCATCTTGTAAAAGATAGGGTTAAGAATGTGCAGGTTTTCTCCGTACTTACGCTAAAACCATACGATTTTTATATGAAACCCGAGATGAAGGGACACTTTGAACTTTGCAGCTGGTTTCATGCACCGGGCTCACGTCAGGCCATAAAGGAGGGAGCTGGAACGGTTACTTTTGTTCCTAATATGTTACATCGTGCCGCAACCGATAGGCTCAAGGTACGCAAACCGCATATGTTTTTTGGTACTTGTACTCCGCCCGATGAGAAGGGATTCGTATCACTATCGCTGGGTGTTACCTACGAGAAAGATATTCTTGAGGCTGCCGAAATAACGGTGCTTGAGGTAAACGATAAGCTACCCCGCACATTTGGCGATACGCACGTACATATTGATGATGTTGACTACTTTGTGGAGTACTCGCAAACCCCACCAACCCTTTCATCGCCCGAACCCGATGAGGTGGCAAAGAAGATTGGTAACAATATTGCCCAGCTGGTTGACGATGGGTCAACCATTCAGCTTGGTATTGGCGAAATACCCAATGCGGCAGCCCTATCGCTTCGAGATAAGAAGGATTTGGGTGTACACACCGAAATGCTAGTGGACTCAATGGTGGAACTATACGAGATGGGTGTAATCACCAATAAGCAGAAGGCTTTTCACAAGGATAAGTTCATCTGTACTTTTGCTATGGGCTCTGAAAAGATGTACCAATGGCTAAACAACAATCCAGCGGTAGAATTTTTGCGTGGCAAGTACGTGAACGACCCTTGCATTATGAAAAACAACTCCAAAATGGTTTCCATAAACACCTGCATAATGATCGATTTTACTGGGCAGGTGGCCAGCGAATCGATAGGTATTAACCAGTACTCGGGCACAGGCGGACAGACAGATACCGCTGTTGGTGCGGTTGAGGGTTTCGATGGTTTGGGGAAATCGATTATTGCTTGCAGAGCGACTGCACAGAAGGGAAAGATTTCGACAATCGTTCCTGTGCTTCCCGAGGGTACTGCGGTAACCCTGCATCGCAGCAATACCGACTGGGTTGTAACAGAGTTTGGTTCTGTTAGGCTTACAGGATTAACCGTAAAGGAACGAACCAAGGCGCTAATTTCCATTGCACATCCCGATTTTAAGGCTGAACTTACTGCGAAAGCAGAGAAGATGGGGTATGTCTAGTGTGCCGGTAATCGGTAGACGTTAATCATTAAACAATCAATCAACTTGCCTGCCTTTGGCAGGTCACACACTCACACAATCACTCACTCATTCAACGATGTTACCAGTAAAAATAGCAGGAACAGGAGTTTACGCGCCGGGCGAACCCATCGACAATCTCGAATTGAAAAGTTTGGCAGGCATTGAGTTCGATCACGATAAAACCGAGGCGAAGCTGGGTATTTACAAGCGACATATTGCCCATTTGCGTGGCATTGATGAAACTACTGCCGATTTTGCCACCAAAGCAGCTGAGCAGGCCATTGCCGATGCTAAAATTTCGGCAGATGATATCGGGTTATTTATAGTTGGTACTGATACCCCTGAATTTATTACTCCTGCCACATCCATAGTGGTTCAGGGGCGAATTCAAAAAGGCGAGACATGGGCTTCAACCTTCGACGTAAGCGCATCGTGCGCTAGCTTTGCCATTGCGCTCGATAATGCGGTACGCATTATGGCAACCGATAAAACCATAAAGTACGCTGTGGTCGTTGGGGTTTACAATATGCCTGCTTTTGTTCGTCCGGGCGATGCCTTTGGCTACTCCATTTTTGCCGATGGGGCAGGGGCATTCGTGTTGGAACGGAACAACGATGAGAGATCGGGGTACATTGTTGGTCAACTGCTTACCGATGGTACCCAGTGGGATTACATTGGGGTTTACGCTGGTGGGAGTCGAAATCCTATAACCCCCGAACTTATTAGCCAAGAAAAGCAAGGGCTATTAAACTTACAACCCTTGCCTGGCGATCGGAATGTAAGGCTATGGCCTATGGTGGTTAAACATCTTTTAAGTAAGGCAGGCGAAAGTGTTGATGGTGTTGACCATTTCATTTTTACCCAAATAAATAAATCGGTAATTATTAAGGTGATGAATGAGTTAAACCAGCCTGAAACCAAAACTAGCTACGTAATGGACCGTTACGGTTATACGGGATCTGGCTGTTTGCCTATGGCCTTTCATCACGCGGTAAAAGAGGGTAAGGTAAAACGAGGCGATAAAGTTGTGCTAATGGCATCTGGAGCAGGCCTTGCTGTGGGCAGCAACCTGTTTATCTACTAACATCAAAATCAGCAATAATGACCCCACAAATAGGAATAGTAGGAACCGGGATCTACATCCCCAAAGAGCGAATGACAGCAAAGCAAATATCCGAAGCCACAGGTGGCGTTTGGAGTGTGCAGGCGGTTATCGAAAAGCTTGGGATTAAATCCATAGTTGTTCCCGGTGAGGGAGACGGAACTCAGGAGATGGGAGCCAAGGCCGGGCTCGATGCCCTAAAAAATACGAGAGTCGATCCAAGATCTATCGATCTAATCCTTTGCATTGGCGAGGAGTGGAAGGAGTATCCGCTAACCACATCTGGCATTTACATTCAGGAGCGAATTGGTGCTACCAATGCTTGGGCTATTGATGTTCAGCAACGCTGCGGCACCACTGTTGCCGCTATGAAAATGGCCAAGGATATGATGATTGCCGACCCCGAGATTGAAACCGTGATGATAGTTGGTGGTTATCGCAACGGCGATTTTATTGACTTCGCTGACTCCAGCGTATCGTTCATGTACAATCTCTCAGCAGGAGCAGGTGCTCTTATCCTTAAGCGGGATATTGGCAAAAATCTGGTTTTGGGTACCCATATAATGACTGATGGGTCACTAGCTCGCGATGCTGGCGTTGAGTATGGAGGAACCTGTAATCCAATTACCAAGGAAAATGTTGATGTCGCCTACAAGTCGCTTCGGGTTTTCAACGAGAAGCATATGAAGGATAGGCTTAACGAGGTGTCGATAGGTAACTGGATGCACTGCATTAAGCGGGCTTTCGAAAAATCAGAGGTCGATATGAACCAAATGGGTTATCTGGCTGGGCTTCACTTTAAGCGCTCAATGTACGAGTATATTGTTCAGGAGTTGGGCCTAACCATGGAGCAAACCATTTACCTTGAGGAGTATGGACATATGGGCCAAATCGATCAGATACTATCGCTCCACTTGGCCCAGCAGCAGGGGAAATTGAAGCCAGGCACCATAATGTCTATGATTGCTGCTGGTATAGGCTATGCATGGGGTGCAAACGTGATAAGATGGGGATGATTCCTATTTCAGTTAGTCGGAACTGCTTTTTTTGTTGATTAATGTGCATATAATCAGTATTATAAGTCAGTACTACGCTTTTTTTTATTTTTAAGTCAACCCTTTTAATTTACATTGGTACTTGAGCTAGGAATTAATGTTTTGTTACTTGCAGTAAATTGTTTTGAAATCAAATCAAACTAAACACTTAAAAACTAAAGTTATGAAGAAGACAATTATTTTTGGACTGCTACTTGCAGTTGTATTCGCAGGATGCCAGAAGAGCGAGGAGGAAGATGATAATAATGATCCTCAAAAAATTGGAATCGTAGGAGAATGGTACTCATCGGGAGATAATGTTGCTCCGCTGCTTGTTACCTATTTTAAGGTAGATTCCATTTATTCTAAGTTCGATAGCAACAACACGTATCTAGTTGAATCGTTTGCAGAAGGAACAAAAACTACCTATAAAGGAACATACTCTCAGGAGAATTCCGGTTTTGGAACCATTTGGAATATTATCCTTAACCAAACTACACCAACAGCGGTAACAAGCGAGGGGATTTTTGAGATATCGGTTGATGTTGACCCATATACAATGCAGTACGAAGTGACTCAAACCCAACCCGATATTGGAGCAACAGCGCCAACGGCTGAGTCAGGTTTTGGCAGCACAAGCGGTGGTGTTTTGGGTATGATGAACGTTCAGAAATTTGTAAAACTAGCAGACATCTAATACCTTGTATTGTTTAGTTGGAATGACAAATTTTCTGATTTCTGGTTTTTTTATTGTTTGTAACTAACTCTCTAAACCCTTTTACGGTGAAAAATATTTTAATAGGAATTCTGTCGTTACTGATTTTTGAAAGCACAGCGTTTTCTCAAATGCCTACTAATCAGTATTTCTCAAAAGAGATTCCAGATAAAGCCAATAAAGAATTGGAGTTTTTGGCTTTTTACATAAATCAAGGGGTGGCCTCTAATTATTTCCCAAAAAATGATTTTTTGAAAGGTCAGGTTGTTGGACGATTGTTTGGTGGAAATACTGCATCTACAAGTAGCAGTCATACCAGTAAATATGCTGAGCAACGCATTACACCTTTCTTTATATATAAGCCCAATCTCTTTGATGGCAAGGCAATACTTAGGGCCTCTTTCGAAATTGATTGGACTTGGGGTGATGCAGCATACGGTGTTGGGGGCAACTTTGGTTCAGCCATTTCGGGCGATCAGGTGAATTTGCAAACTCAGAATCTCGAACTTGAACTATTACCCGCCAAGGGATGGCAGATAAACATTGGGCTGCAACGTATGTTCGATACACCGTATAACCCTTATCGAACTCTTTTTGACAAAATGACCACAACTGGATACAGGCTTTCATATTGGGGAACCGATGGGGTTGGTATATCATTTCGCAAGGAGTGGGATTACTCAATGCTCAAGGCAGGGTATTATAAACTCTATGAGAATTATGTGCACCTAGTAGATGATGTTACGCTTATGGAGTTAACGGGCGAAAAAGACATCACCAAATCTTGGAAACTAGGACTTTCTGCATACTATCTTAAGGACAGAGCCTCTGGAGCCGGAGGAGTTTCTATTCTAGGACAAGGGCTTAATAGTTTGTTAACAACCCATAATGGGGTGTATCGTTTTAATTATGGAAGTAATGATTATAGAGCTGATATTGTGTGGTTGGGTACATACTTTGGCAGAAATACTGAACATTGGCATGATCCCTGGATGATTAATGGTTTTGTAAACGTCAATCTGGGCAAAACCGATACGCTTACAAATGCAGCTTTAGCCGATAGCGAGTGGCAAAAGGCAACTGATATTTTTGGTGTTGGGGCCAACCTCAGGGTATCGTATAGGTATGGTCAAACGCTTAACGACGTTATTACAACAGATATTCTTTACACCACTGGTGATGATAATGGAATAGATGATGGTAAGTATTCGGGGGTAATGACAGGAAATTACTGGGGAGCTCCAGCAAATATTTTTATAAGTTCTGGTGCATACATACTTATGCCACATGGCAACGTGGTTAACCGCTACACACCTGCCATCATGGATATATCCAATATGGGATATGGTTTAACAGCTGTAACGCTTAACCTCTCAAAGGGAATTATTCCTCACAAGCTAAATGCAAAAGTTGGAG
>JAVERU010000072.1:0-15606 GCA_034006965.1 Tenuifilaceae bacterium | reverse complement strand
CATCGATTTGCCAGTAAGAGGATGGGCTCTGGATCAATTACCGTATCAAACTCACACGGGAAAGTAGTTTTTCAGGAAACCTTCAGCAAATCCGAACAGCAGCTTAGCCGAAGGCTAAACCTTACGGGCTTACCAAAAGGTATTTACATCGTTAGAGTATATGTTGATAACGATATTCCTGTGAACTCAAAAATTTCCATAAACTAACATAACCCACTAAATATAATGAAACGCACAAAAATACTTTTCACGCTACTAGCAGCCTCTACCCTAATCCTAACTAATCAGAGCTTTGCATCTGGATGGGAGAGGAGTTTGAATCAAGAACCAGCAGTAAACCCCAATACGGAAATTTTCCAGCGTCTATACATTGGACTCAACGGCGGGCTTAACCTTGCTATGTTTGGAAACGAAAATGCAACCAAGCCAGAATGGCAAGCTGGGAATGTTTTTAATATCATCCCATCGGTTGACGTTACATACCTAGTAACAAAAAACATTGGGGCAGGCATTGGCCTTAGGTTGGGTAGCTACACCTCTAATTACAAAATAACAAACCTTTCAACACAGCTCGAAAGAGAGTTTGTTGATATTGACGAGGACACCTACTTCCCTGTATACGAAAATGCAAATCTTGTAGAAAACACAAAGTACACATCTTTGGATATTCCACTTTTTGTTAGATATCAAAACACCATAAACTCTGGCAAGCTATCTTACTTTGCCAACCTAGGGATAGTTATGTCTAACTTTATGCCCACTGATTTCAACCTTTCTGGCACTATGACCCGCAAGGGCTACTACCCCGATTTCAATGCTGTGCTTAATGACTACCCCGAGTACAAATTTGATAATCTTGAGTATAGCGAAAGTAGTTCCCTAGAACTAGGTGCACCCAAAATGATGGTGTCGGGCTACCTATCTGCCGGAGCAATGTACAGCGTAACCAGCGATATCATTGTTAAGGTGGGCATTTCTGGAACTTACGGATTCACCAAGGTAGAGCCTGTTGTTGAGGATAGCTTTAGCGATTTCCACAGCAGCCTCATCCTGGGCAGTTCGTCAATTACCTCAGTGGGCCTAGAGATAGGTTTAGTATACAAGCTATTCAACAAGTAATATCAACAACATCAAAGAACCCCACCAACACGAATTGGTGGGGTTTTCTTTTACACTGTGGTTTGAACGAAAGCAAACCAATGACTCAAAATGTTAGGCTAAATTGCTACATTTGCATTCCAATGCTTACGCTATGATTAGAGTTGAGAAGATAAAAAAATCGTTTGGCCACCTTACAGTTCTTAAGGAGGTTGATGTTGAGATACCCGCCGAAAAGGTAGTAGCCATTGTTGGCCCTAGCGGGGCCGGCAAAACCACGCTACTCCAAATAATGGGAACCCTTGGCAAACCCGACTCGGGCGATGTGTTCATCGACAACACCAACCTATCGAAGCTAAACGACAAGGCCATGGCTGCTTTTCGTAATCAGAACATCGGCTTTGTTTTTCAGTTCCATCACTTGCTGCCAGAGTTTACTGCCTTGGAGAATGTTTGTATCCCAGGGTTCATTGCCAAAGATCCAAAGGAAAAGGTGGAAGCCCGGGCAAAGGAATTACTTACGTTTCTTGGCCTAGCCGACAGGATGGAGCACAAACCTTCGGAGCTATCGGGGGGCGAGCAGCAGCGCGTGGCGGTAGCGCGGGCTTTAATAAACAACCCAAAGGTTATCCTAGCCGACGAACCCTCGGGAAACCTCGACTCCAAAAACAAGGAGGAGTTACACAACCTATTCTTTAAACTCCGCGATGAGTTTAAGCAAACCTTTGTGGTGGTAACCCACGATAAGGAATTAGCGGCCATGGCCGATATCCAGCTCACTATGAACGATGGACGCTTTGTGTAGTGGGCGATATTTGCACCAACGATATAAAACAGTTTCTGGATGAGAAGTACCTGCAGTACGCTTCTCCACAGTTTATAGATACCGACCCAATACAGATTCCTAAAGCATATAGTCGTAAGGAAGATATTGAGATTGCAGGCTTTTTAGCAGCCACCATCTCATGGGGTCAGCGGCCACAAATCATCAAATCGGCCAAAAAGCTGCTGGAGCAGATGGGCGAATCGCCCTACGAATTTATCATCGATTCGTCTAGCGATGAAATAAAAGCGCTATCATCATTCTACTACCGTACGTTTAATGGAACCGACTGTATAGCATTCCTCCAATCCTTGCAAAGGATATACTCAATGGGTAGCAGCCTAGAAACATTATTTACTGAAGGGTACATGAAATACAATTCGATAGTGGGGGCTATAAGCCACTTCAGACTTCTGTTCGTTGATAATAAGTTCCCTGTCCGCTCAACCAAACACCTAGCCAACCCCATAGCAGGTTCGGCTGCCAAGCGTATCAATATGTTTTTACGATGGATGGTGCGCCCTCCCAGGGAGAATGTTGATTTTGGCCTATGGACATCAATTCCTGCATCAGCCCTCATGCTGCCACTCGATGTACATTCGGGTCGCGTAGCCCGCAGGCTGGGCTTACTTAATCGGAAGCAGAGCGATTGGAAGGCAGTGGAGGAGGTTACAGCAAAACTTCGTACATTCGACCCCAACGATCCTATTAAATACGATTTTGCTCTATTTGGACTAGGTGTTTTCGAAAAATTTTAAATCGCCATGCCCAACCATTACTTCAGATTTAAACAGTTTGCTATTCGTCAGGAAAAAGCGGCCATGAAGGTGGGCACCGATGGCGTAATGCTGGGCGCTTGGGCTACCATTGGTAACGCTAAAACCATCCTCGATGTAGGCAGTGGAACAGGGCTAATCGCCCTTATGCTGGCACAACGAAGCAACGCAACCATTGATGCTGTGGAGATAGATGAACCCTCGGCACAACAAGCCACCGAAAATGTTAATAGCTCTCGCTGGCAAAACAGAGTAGCTGTTCATTGTAAACCGTTTCAGCAGTTTGCCAAGGAGGCAAGCATGCGTTACGACCTTATCGTTTCAAACCCACCCTACTTCATAAAATCATTAAAATCCGAAGAGGCTGCCCGAACAGTTGCCAGACATAACGAGCTTCTTCCTCACGCCGAGCTACTCGAAGGTATAAACAAGTTACTTAATGAGAATGGCCAATTTGTAGGAATTTTCCCGTACGTTGAGGGTAATGTATTTGTCGCTCTGGCATCTACCTACAGCTTATACTGCACAAAGCGGGTTAGCGTTTACGGAAAGGTAAATGGACTAGTGAAACGCCTTATGCTTGAGTTTAGCCGAGAAAAACTGCCGTTGGACGAAACCTCCATTACCGTTAGAGGGACTGATGGCGAGTACACGCCCGAATATGTAAATCTTACCAAAGATTTTTACCTGGCTTTCTAACGGAAAAAACGCCAAGCAGTTTTGCTTGGCGTTTCCTTGTATCCAGTAACCTGTTGCTAGATTGTTCTCCCAGGATACTGCTTAAGTGCAACCTCCAAGGTTTCCATAGCATTCTTCAGATCTTCAATTTTTAGCACGTAGGCAATACGTACCTCATCCTTACCCAAACCGGGGGTTGCATAAAAACCTGAGGCAGGTGCCAACATAACCGTTTGGTTGTTGTGCTCAAAACTCTCGAGGAGCCATTGAGCAAACTTATCGGCATCGTCAACGGGTAGCTTCACCACGGTGTAAAAAGCACCTTTGGGCATTGGGCACACCACACCTTCCATCTTATTAAGAGCCTCAACCATAAAATCTCTGCGCTTGATATACTCATCGTACACCTCGGCGAAGTACTCCTTGGGCGTGCTAAGTGCTGCCTCGGCAGCAATTTGTCCATACGATGGTGGGCAAAGCCTTGCTTGAGCAAACTTCATGGCGGCTGCCATAACCTCGCAGTTACGGGAAATAAGCGCACCAACCCTTACCCCACACATGCTGTAGCGCTTCGATACGGAGTCCATTAGCACCACGTTATTCTCCAACCCCTCAAGCTGCATGGTGGAGAAATGAGTATGGCCATCGTAGCAGAACTCGCGGTACACCTCATCGGCAAAAAGGTACATATCGTACTTCTTCACCAGCTCGGCAAGCTGCTCAAGCTCCTCCTTCGAGTAAAGGTAACCGGTGGGGTTATTGGGATTACAAATAACTACGCCTCTAGTTTTGGGGGTGATAAGCTTCTCCATCTCGGCCATTGGGGGTAGTGCAAAGCCATCCTCAATCGATGAGGTTACAGGAACAACCTTTACACCTGCCGATGTGGCAAAGCCATTGTAGTTTGCATAGAATGGCTCGGGGATTATCACCTCGTCGCCGGGGTTAAGGCAGCTCATAAAACCAATGGTAATGGCCTCCGACCCCCCTGTTGTAATGATGATCTGGGTATGATCGATATCGATACCCACGCTGCGGTAGTACTCGGCCAAACCACGACGGTAGCTCTCGTTACCAGCCGAATGGCTGTACTCAACCACTTTCAGTGAATTTTCCTTGATTGCCTTAAGAGCCACCTCGGGAGTAGCGATATCGGGCTGACCAATGTTTAGGTGATACACTTTTCTTCCCTTCTGCTTGGCCCCTTCGGCGTATGGAACCAACTTACGTATAGGCGAAGCGGGCATGGCCTTACCTTTTTCTGAAATTTGTGGCATGACGATTTTTTTTAATATGATTAATACATTCGCTTTGGTTTACAACAATATACTAACACAATCCCTAATGAATAAAAAGAACCAAGGGGTGTGCAACAGGGTCAAAGTTAATGGAAAAATTCAGGAATATAGATGAGAAAAATCGCTTCTAAATGCTTTGATGCTATTAAACATCTTTCTGATTAAAAACCATTTATCGTTTGGCTACAGCCTCCTGTATCTCTCTAAAGAATGTGCTCTCGAGCCTTCGGCGAGCATCGCGAAAAGCATCCTCGCCCGCTTGCCTGTAATCGAAATGTCTGCCAATAAAACCCTCTAGCGATCGTTGGTAGATCTTAACGCCCTTATCGTTCTCAACCGAGAGCTGCCCAGCTATGGCAACATTCTTGACCTGCCCACCATCGTCGCGGGGACTAGCAACAGCAGTAATGCGAACGGTAAAATCTACAGCTGATCCGTCGGTTACAACAACATACCCTGCCTCTACAGCTTTCTGCCTGAAGCTAGCTTCGAGTATCCCTGGTTTCTGTGGCTCCCCAAGCATAATCTCGTTTGATACGACGGCGAATTTCGGCTTCTCTATGTTTATGCGAATTGCACCCTGCGACAGCACAAAGCGATTAACCAACCTGCGAATCAAAGGATCGGCCCCAGCCTCGGCAAGCATATCGTCCATATCAATGGTAACGGTGAAAACCTCGCTGGTTTTGCTCGACCTAACCACATCAACCTCAAATTGAGCCTTGCCCTGGGCACTCGACCTTAGCTTGTTGTTGCGTATGGGTTTCTCACTATACTGCGCCACCAATGGGATATCCGACACTGCCCCAAACGATGGAAAGCGTGTTTCGAATAGCAGCTGATCGGTTGTTAGCGCCTGCCCAGTTTTAATGGAAACCTCACGGTTTATTGGCACAACCTGCAGCTGACTGATGGTTGTAGACAACTCCTTAAAAATCTCGTTACCAAGGAATATTTGCTGCCCATTGAGCACAACCGGTAACGGCTCGCTAAAGTATGGTTTGATGGGTTCAAGGGCTTTTACAAGCTGCACTATGGCCATTCGGATATTACCCCGATCGCGCTGATCGAGTCCACTGGTGAAGTAGTCGAACGAGCGCGATACAGCATCATTCTTTCGCTGCTCCTTTAGCTCCTGGTAACGTGCTTTGGAAAGGCGGTAGTACACCCAGTAGTTCTCGAGGTCTTCCCAAGAGTCAACCAGCTCGTAACCCTCAAGATCCTGCTGTGTTTGCGTCCTAATGGTTGATGTAAAATCCTCGCGAAAGCCAAGGTTCGACTCAAAGGCATGGAGTACCGAGTTGCTCGAAATTGTGGTTGATATCTCCCCCGCCATATCGGCCAATGCATTCTGGCGGGCAGCCTGTTGGTACTGGCTAACATCCATTGACTTGCGAACTGCGCCTATTCCATAGTAATATGTGGGAGACGAGGGTCTCATCTTAACCCATTCGGGCTGCGGTGCCACCTGAGCCTGCTGCGCCTTTTTGCCTCCGCTACATCCAGTAAGCATTAGCAGCAGAGTTGAAGCTAAAAGTATCCTTATGTTCATATGCTCTTATTGTTCGGGATTGTAACTACTAATCTTTTGAGCTACCCTTCTCTCAATCTCGGCAAGGGCACTATTTCTTAAATCTTCAGCAGACATAATGGTTTGCTTGCCCCCAAAAAGTTGCTGTAGATTTCGAACCGCCATGGTATTATCATCAATACGATCCTTGGGTGAATCTTTGTCGCTGAACTCCCAGTGCCCTGGCACAAGCTTCTTGTGATCGCCTTTGAATGAGGCGTAGTTCATATCATCGCTTTGGTTAATGTTTAGCACATCCGAC
Source organism: Tenuifilaceae bacterium (assembly GCA_034006965.1). Lineage (GTDB taxonomy): Bacteria > Bacteroidota > Bacteroidia > Bacteroidales > Tenuifilaceae > Perlabentimonas. The sequence continues at coordinate 9,101 of JAVERU010000072.1, read as the reverse complement.
AGGAGTACGGCCCCTGTTTCGGTAGAGCTTAGCTGGTACTGCACCGAAACTGATGCAGCGTTTGACTTTTGCGTTACAGTGTACGAAACCTTATGGTACTTTGTCTCCCTTCGCTCCTCGTTTGTATTCTTATCTTTATACGTTACTATCTCCTTTAGATACCCCCTCTTGGTTTCGGTTTGCAAGCGTCCCTCAACCATATCGAAACGAATAACGGAACCGTTTAGAATAGCTCTTGCGGCAAGAATTTGCCCCACCCTAATCTCTGAACCCAATGCGCTTCCCTTAACCTGCTGGTTGAGGAACTGCTCGGTGTTTCTAGTATCAACCAGCTTTATGAATGGATCGTTGATGCTGCTTATGGCTTTGCTAAGTGAACTCTCAACCAAAAGGTGTGCGGACCTAAAATGCGTTTTGTTGTCTATCTCACCAATGGCAATGGTAAGCTGCCCTTTAGCTAGAGCCTCATCCATTAAATCCTTGGAGTCCTTATAGAGCCCTGCTTTGGACATGATATTGTTGAAATTGGCGTAAGCCTTGCGATACAGCCCCACATCCAAAAACTCTTTACCCTGCCTATATAAAGGCTCGCTTTGCGAAACCTTCATGTATTCATCCACCCCCTCGAAGCTTGGGTCAATGCGCTTTATCTCAGCAAACTTGGCCTCGGAGTCTCTGAATTTCTCCTCATCGAGGAGCAGTCGGGCCTCATAAAACAATGATTCGAGGTAACGAGGCTTGACCTCCTCGTAGTACGAGCGAGTGCCTTCCGAAAGCATTAAAGAAACCCCCGTGGCATTAACCTTTTCGAGATATTTCTGAGCATCCAAATAGCTATACACGGTCTCTCGATCGTTATTGTTGAAATAGGCCTTATGCACTTGTAGCGATTTCTCATCGAGTAAGCGCTGTCCATTTTTCTTTAGGCCAACCACTGCGTCAACATTTTTGGCATTGGCCACAACAGCCTGGTAGTAGAGGTCGGCAGCCATTTCGTACATACCGGCCTGTTCAAACTTTAATCCACGTTTGGCTAGGCGCTTTGAGGCACATCCCGAAAAAATTATGGCTGCTAGTAGGAGTGATAGGGGTAAAAATCTTTTCATAAAATACTTTTTTGAATAGGTAACTGGCGCAATTTAGTAATAATTAGGCGTATTCGTTTTCTCATAACTATAAATCCCTTACAATACACAAATAATGTAGCTAGAGATTTAGTAAATACATTATATGATTATCAACAACAATACCAAAAACCAAACAGAATTCTTAGCTTTGTGAAAATCTAGATTTATGGTTTTACTACCAATTTCGTGGGAACTATGTAAATTATAGCAAGCTTAAATCTTTGGCTTGGGTTTGAAGACAGAAGTCAGAAGACAGAATTAACATGCTTCAACCTTCCAACTTCCCTGCCCGACTGCATCGTTCAGGCGGGGGTCTTCGGACTTCCTACCCTAAAATCATTCCACTAAAATTGCAGTAGTACCATATTTTTTTAGTATCAAAAACATACTTATTATGAAAAAATTATTGTTCATCACCCTAACAGCCCTTGTGCTAGCATCGTGTGGTGCAGGCAAAAAAGAGGTTATGGAAACCAGCCCCATCGATCAGAAAACCATTGATTTGGTTATAGATAAACTGATGGAAAAGCACGGTTCCGATTTCGAGTTCCGCATTACTCGTGGTGTAAAACAAACCGCATCGCTATGGCGCGAAACGGACGGCACAGCTGCCGATTTCGAGAACTTCTGTATGCAACACTTTATTTCAGATGTCAAGGAGTTGGACTTGGTTTTCGACCGAATGGCCAACAACTTTGAGTACCTTCATGGGTACCTCGGACGGATTAGCTTTGAGCTCAACAGGCAAATCCACGAGGATCGTGGGCCAATTCATCCCATCGACCAAATATTTGGAGCGTACAGCCCCGGGGCACACGTTCAGCAAGACTTTTACGCCAACAAGCTGGCCTTCATCATCACGCTAAACTTCCCCAACTACTCGCTTGAGGAGAAAAATTCGCTGGGTAAAGACTGGACCGATAGACAGTGGGGTTATGCCCGCCTTGGCGATATGTACACCGCACGGATCCCTGCCAAAATTCTTCAGGAGAACAGCAAGGTTTACAGCGAGGGTAGGCTATACATATCGGAATACAACATCTTTGCCGATCAGCTTAGAAACAACGAGGACCAAAAGCTGTTCCCCGATGGTATGAAGCTGCTTTCGCACTGGAATATCCGCGACGAGATTAAGTCGAACTACGACTACGACAATGGGTTGGAGAAGCAGGAGATGCTTTACAACGTTATGCTTCGCATTATAAATCAGGATATTCCCAAACAGGTCATAAACAACCCCGCCTACCAGTGGAACCCGCTAACCAACCAGCTAATGCAGGATGGTAAAGAGGTTGCCGCTGAGCCTGAGGGAACGGTAAGATACCAACACTTACTGGCTAATTTCAACTCAATGCAGAAACTCGATCCCTACTACCCTACCCTCGACACGTACATCAAACGCCGATTCGAGAGCAGCATGGAGATTCCTTTGGAAGAGGTGGAAAGTTTATTCAGGGAGTATGCCGCATCGCCTCTTATCCGCGAAGCGGGCAAGCTCATAAGCCAACGATTGGGCCGCGAGCTTCGACCTTTCGACCTTTGGTACAATGGATTTGTAGGTAGGGCTGGAATTTCGGAAGATCAGCTCGACAAGATCACCAAAAGCAAGTACCCCACTGCCGAGGCCATGAATGAGGATCTGCCAAGGATACTCAGGGCTCTTGGTTACGATAGCAAAACCGCCGAGTTTATTGCCTCGAAGGTTGAGGTGGATGCAGCTCGTGGCTCGGGACACGCCATGCGAGCCTCGATGCGCGATATGACCTCGCACCTACGCACCCGCGTTGCTGCCGATGGAATGGACTACAAAGGGTATAATATTGCTGTGCATGAGTTTGGGCACAACGTGGAGCAAACCATAAGCTTGCATATGGTGGATAACCACTTTATCAACGGGATACCCAACACCGCCTTTACCGAGGCCCTGGCCTTTATGTTCCAGAAACGCGACCTTGAGCTGCTTGGCATCAAGCAGAGCGACCCCATGATGGAGCATTTGGATGTTCTCGATATTTTCTGGGATAACTACGAGATGATGGGCGTATCGCTGGTTGATATGAAGGTTTGGGAGTGGCTTTACGAAAACCCCAACGCTAATGCCCAGCAGCTGAAAGAGGCCGTAATAAGAATAGCCAAGGATATTTGGAACGAATACTACGCCGATGTATTTGGAGAGAAGGATGTGCCGCTACTTGCCATCTACTCGCACATGATTCAATCGCCCTTGTACCTGATGAACTACCCCTACGGTAGGCTAATCATGTACCAGCTGGAGGATTACATTGCCGATAAGGATTTTGCCGAGGAAACTCTTCGAATTTTCTCCATTGGCAGCATCACACCACAGCGCTGGATGCAGAAAGCCGTGGGAAGCCAAATTAGTAATGAGCCCATTTTCAATGCCGTTGAAAAGGCTCTGAAGGTTGTTAAGTAGTTTATTAATCAACGCATATAATAACAATAAGGGTGGAGCTAAGCTCCACCCTTTTATTTATAACTGTTACGTCATTACTTCTTCATCCCAGCCAGTCGCTCCTCAATAACCCTGATCTTCTCCTCGGCATCGGCCTGCTTTTTACGCTCAACCTCAACCACCTGGGCAGGTGCGCCGCTAACAAACTTCTCGTTGCTTAGCTTCTTCATTACGCTGGCCAAAAATCCCTTGGTGTAGTTCAGCTCCTCGGTGAGCTTGGCCATCTCCTCCTCCTCATTTATAAATCCACCTAGGGGAACAAAAAACTCCGATGATTTTATCAGGAAGCTGGCACTGCCATCTACCTTATCGTTGGTGTACTCCAGCCTATCGAGACCAGCCAGCTTAACAACTACGCTTTCAATCTCGGGGTTTAGCTTTTGTGCCGATTTAACAAATAGCGAAAGGGCCTCCCTGTTGGGGATATTCTTCTCCTGCCTAATGTTGCGGATACCAGCCACAATCTCCTTCATCTCATCGAAACGGGCAAGCAGCTCGGCATCGAACTCGTTGGCCTCTGGTTGCGAAGCAACCATAATGCTATCGCCAGCTTTACGCTCATCGAGCAATTGCCATAGCTCCTCGGTGATAAAGGGCATAAACGGATGCAGCAACCTAAGCATCTTATCGAAAATGGCCAGCACCTCCGTTTGGGTTTTAGCATCGATGGGCTTTTGGTAGGCAGGCTTCACCATCTCAAGGAACCACGATGAGAACTCGTCCCAGAATAGCTTGTACACCTCCATCAGCGCCTCCGATAGGCGATACTTGTCGAAATGGTCGTTGAGCGTTGCCACCTCGCGGCTTATTAGATTGTTGAGCCACTCCACTGCAATGGCCGAATGTTCGGGCTGAGGAATGCTAGCATCAACGTCCCACCCTTTCACCAAGCGGAATGCGTTCCAAATCTTGTTGCAGAAGTTACGCCCCTGCTCGGGTAGGTTCTCGTCAAACAGCAAATCGTTACCAGCAGCAGAGCATAGCAGCATTCCCATACGCATACCATCAGCTCCGTATTTCTTCACTAGATCTAAAGGGTCGGGACTGTTTCCCAGCGATTTGCTCATCTTTCTGCGCTGCCCGTCGCGTACAATACCATGCAGGTAAATGGCACTAAAGGGCTTTTGACCACGGTACTCGTAGCCAGCAATTATCATACGAGCCACCCAGAAGAAAAGTATCTCGGGAGCCGTTACAAGAATGTCGGTAGGGTAATAGTACTTAATATCATCATTATCGGGGTAGCGAATACCATCGAACACTGAGATGGGCCATAGCCACGAGCTAAACCACGTATCGAGCACATCCTCATCCTGCCTTAAATCGGCAATGGTTAGGTTTTGATTACCCGATTTCTCCTTGGCCAATGCCAGTGCCTGTTCCTCGGTTTCGGCCACCACGTAACCACCCTCGGGCAGGTACCAAGCGGGAATACGATGCCCCCACCACAGCTGGCGCGATAGACACCAGTCCTTCACGTTCTCCATCCAATGGCGGTAGGTATTTACAAACTTATGGGGATATATTTGGATCTCGCCGCTCTCCACTGCATCGAGTGCGGGCTTGGCCAACTCCTTCATGTCGAGGAACCACTGCATGCTAAGCTTGGGCTCAATAACCGCATCGGTCCGCTCACTATAGCCTACCTTGTTCACGTAGTCCTCAATCTTATCCACATTGCCTGCCTTCTCCAAATCTATAACGATCTGCTTACGAACAGCAAATCTATCCATACCAACGTAAAGTTGGGCAGCTGGGCTAAGCGTTCCATCATCGTTGAAAATATCAACGGTTTCCAAGTTGTGCTTGTCGCCCAGCATATAGTCGTTGATATCGTGGGCTGGAGTAACCTTAAGCGCGCCCGTACCAAACTCCATATCCACGTAATCGTCGAAAATAACGGGAACGCTTCGGTTTATAAGCGGCACCAAAAGGCGCTTGCCTTTAAGATGGGTGTATCGTGGGTCGTTGGGGTTTACGCAAACGGCGGTATCGCCCAAAATGGTCTCGGGGCGGGTTGTGGCAATGGTTACGTGGCCATCCTCACCATCGATAAAATATTTTAAGTAGTAAAGTTTGCTCTGAACCTCCTTGTATATCACCTCCTCATCGGACACGGCGGTTTTGGCTTGGGGATCCCAGTTCACCATCCGCACGCCGCGGTATATCTTACCCTTGTTATACAAATCAACAAATACCTTTATTACGCTTTCCGACAGGCTCTTGTCCATTGTAAAAGCGGTACGCTCCCAGTCGCAGGCAGCGCCTAACTTTTTGAGCTGCTCAAGGATAATCCCGCCATGCTTCTCCTTCCACTCCCAGGCGTGCTCGAGGAACTGGTCGCGCGAAAGGGTGTTCTTATCGATGCCCTCGGCCTTTAGCTTGGCAACCACCTTTGCCTCGGTGGCAATGGATGCGTGGTCGGTGCCAGGCACCCAGCAGGTATTTTTGCCCTGCATCTTGGCACGACGGACAAGCACATCCTGAATGGTATTGTTAAGCATATGCCCCATATGTAGCACCCCTGTTACGTTTGGTGGGGGTATTACGATGGTGAATGGCTCACGATCGTCGGGTTCCGAATGGAACAGCTTGTTGTCCAACCAATACTTGTACCACTTGTCCTCTACCTCGGCAGGATTGTACTTTGCAGGAATATCCATAAACATTTAATTTGAAAAGTATTACAAAAGCAAGACCGCAAAATTAAGAAAATCTGCATACTTGTAGCTTTGTTTGAGGGGCGTTTTACAATTTGATTCTGATATTTTTGGTACAACGATAATATTTGGAGAATTTTGCGGATTGAGGATGAGATTGTTTGGTTGGTTGACCTGACAGCGTCGGCACGACCTGTCAGCGTCTAGAAAGATTGGATGATTGGATGATTGGATGATTGGATGATTGGATGATTGGATGATTGGATGATTGGATGTTAGATGTTAGATGGTTGCCTTGGTCTTTCTTACCCTTCGGCAAGCTCAGGGCATACTTTCTGACTTTAAACTTTAAACTATAAACTTTACAACCCCATGAAACCCTCTGTTGCTTGGATAATTCTATTTATAGCTGGACTATTTGAAACGGGCTGGGCCATTGGGCTAAAATATTCCGATGGTTTTCGCGCTTGTGGCCTTCGGTATTCACGACCATATTGATGATTATTAGCGTTTGGTTACTATCCATTTCGCTTAAAGTGCTACCCGTTGGTTCAGCTTACGCAGTGTGGACAGGTATTGGCGCCACTTTTACCGCAATTCTAGGGATATTACTTTTTATGATTATCCGCTATAATGCCTATGACAAATGAGTTGATTACAATGACACGTCATTGCGAATCCGCCAGCCGGCGGATGAAGCAATCTTTTAATTAACAGGATTTTATAGATTTCTTCAATCCTAAAAGTACGAGGTTTTGACTTTGTCGAGCACTTCGTGGTTCGCAATGACGATTCGGTGTTTTGGTATCGAAACGGATAGTCATATAAAATAAAATGCAATAAATTGCACTTTGTTTAGTTATTGAGGTGTAAACCCTAAACCAACCTAGATGACAGCTAGAGCATTTGCCTTTGCAACTCTCCTCGTTACGGTATGCCTACACACCTTCGCGCAGCAGAAAAGTTTAAAGGATGAGGCCGTTCGGGTTTTTCTCGACTGTGCAAGCTGCGATACAGAGCATATTAAGAAGGAGTTGACCTTTGTAAACTACATGCGCAATCGCAACGATGCACAGGTTCATATTCTCACTACCCGCGAAATGAATGGTGCTGGAGGGGTGAGCCACACCTTTTTCTTTATTGGGCAGAAAGAATTTGCAGGACAGGCCGACACGCTCTCGTTTTCGCTACCTGCCGACGCCACACCCGATGAAACCCGAACCAAACAGGAAAATACCATAAAGCTAGGCCTGGTCCGATATATGGCAAAAACCCCTTACGCCAACTTAATAAATATTTCTATTGATGGGCATAACGAAGAGGACTCTGAGGTTACCGATAAATGGAACAGCTGGGTTTTTAAGCTTGAAGCTAGCACTTTTTTCGATGCAGAGCAATCGTACAGATATTTTAGCGGTAGCACATCCATTGGGGCTCAAAGAGTAACCGAAAACCTTAAGGTTGAGTTCGAGGCCGATTACTACTTTAGCAAGGATCAGTATGTTTTTGAAGATACAACTATCTACAGCACAACCAACGAGAAAGAATTTGAGCATCTGCTTGTTAAGAGCATAAACAACCACTGGTCGGTTGGCTACAGTGCAAATATCGAGTCGAGTTTATACCAAAACTACTCGCTAAACCTTACGTTTTACCCTGCCATTGAGTACAACCTGTTTCCCTATTCTGAGTCGAACCGTAAGCAGCTTCGATTCCTGTATGCTGCCGGAGTAAGGCACTTTAACTATATCGACAGCACAATCTACAACAAAACGCACGAAACGCTACTGGGGCAAGAGCTGGGCATTGCTGCCCAATTTAAGCAGAAATGGGGAACCATAAATATCTCAATGGAAGGCAGCAACTACTTTCACAACTTTTCTTTTAACCGATTGAGGCTAAACGCTGAACTTAACCTTAGAATTTACAAAGGTTTATCGCTAACTATTTATGGTGGGGCTCAGCTTGTGCATGATCAACTAAACTTACCCAAGGGCGATGTTTCGAGCGAGGATGTATTGTTAAGACGTAGGCAACTCGCCTCGCAGTACAACTACTGGGGCAGTGTTGGCCTTACCTATTCATTTGGATCAATTTATAACAACGTGGTAAACCCAAGGTTTGGGAACTAGAGCAGAAACAGGCCTTAATGTTAAAAAATTGCCTTACCTGCTGGTATGCAGGTAAGGCAATTACGAATTTATTTACGGCAGGCTGCCAACTTAGCTCACTCCGGAACCGCTATCAACAGCCTCGTTGGGCTGAACGAAACGTAGGCTACCGTCAGAATTTTTGGCCATCAGAATCATGCCATGCGATACAATTCCACGAATTTTGCGTGGTTCTAAATTTACCAAAACGCAAACTTGGCGACCAACCACCTCCTCGGGCTTAAAGTACTCCGCAATTCCCGAAACGATGGTTCGCTTGTCTATGCCTGTATCAATCTCGAGTTTTAGTAGCTTTTGAGTTTTAGGAATCACCTCGGCAGCTAGCACGGTTGAGATTCGTATATCCATTCGCATGAAGTCATCATACGTAATTATATCTTTCTGTGGCTCTACTGCTTTAATTGTATTCGCCTTATTAGCATCTTTGGTTGCTTGCAGCTTAGCCAGCTGTTTGTCTACCACTTCATCCTCAATTATCTCGAAAAGCAACTCGGCTTTGCCAATCTGATGCCCAACGGGTAACAAGTCGGCCTTACCACCATTTTCCCAACCTAAGGATTTAACGTTGAGCATTTGGCTCAACTTATCCGAAGTAAACGGCAGGAAAGGCTCGGCCAGTATGGCGATATTGGCGCATATTTGTAACGATATGTTGAGAATAGTTGCCACC
>JAVERU010000071.1:0-15693 GCA_034006965.1 Tenuifilaceae bacterium | reverse complement strand
TTTTACGTGCTCCCTCAAGGGTTAGCCGCTGCTCCTTTACCAAGTGATAGATTAGCTTGAAGTTATTGATATCGGCCTTGGTGAACAGGCGGTTACCCTTCTTGTTCTTTTTGGGCTTTATTACATCGAAGTTTTTCTCCCAGAAGCGTATTAACGATGTATTAACGCCAAACATATTGGCCACCTCGCCAATGCTGTAGTAAAGCTTCTCAACCTTTTTCTCCTTGTAGGGCATGGCTCTATTTCTTTATGTTAATTGATCCGTCATCGCCAACAATCAGAGGATGCTCCGGAAAATCTTCAGCATTAAGCCTTTGGATTTCCTTTACGGCTTGCATTGCCGGATCGGGTACTGCACCGCCTCGTCCTCTTTGAACTATTGGAAAAATTTGACCTCCTACAAATTTACCATTTTTATCGACATTTACCTTTACAATGGGAGCAAATCCGTTAGGCCCCCGGAGATTAAACCGACCATAGGTAACAAAATTCCCCAGGCTGTAGGCAATGAACCTTCCTTTGTAAAGGTCAATTGCTCGGGTAACGTGGGGCCCATGGCCAAAAACAATATCGCCACCAGCATCAATAACGTGCCGGGCAAACTCGTACACATTACCCCTATCCTCTCCGTAGTAATACTCCCTTTCACGGGTGATATTTCGATGGTTGGGCCCCTCGGCACCACCATGAAATGAGACAATCACCACATCAACCTGACTTTTTAATGATGACACAATTTGTTTTACCCGAGGTATATCGTTAATGCTACAGGTGCCCCTATTGGGCGCAAAAGCACAGAATCCATAGGTTATGCCATTCCGCTCAAATATGGTGGTAGGATGCGTAAGCAGGCCAGCATAGCTAATTCCAACAGAATCGAGCAAACGCATGGTGGTATTACGCCCTAAATCGCCAAAATCGCCCACATGGTTGTTGGCTAAGCTAACCACATCGAACCCTGCATCGGCCAAGCAATGCACATAGTGTTCGGGCATTTTAAATGCGAAGCATTTGGTGGTGTCGCGGCATTGCTTCACCACCTTTCCTTCGTTCAGGAAACATCCCTCAAGATTACCAAAGGTAACATCGGCATCGAGAAGAATATGCTTAACAGGGCTCAACAGTGGTTCACAGCTGTCGCGGTGTGGAAGGTACGATCGATTGGGGAAATGGGTGCCAAGCATGATGTCACCAACACCTACTACCGAAAAAATTTTTACTGAGTCTGTTCTTTGGCTGGCTCCATCCTTTTGGGCGCTTGCACAAGGTGCTGTTGAAAATATGGCTAATGCCAGGTATAATAGAGCCATAGACAAAACTTTCCTGTGAAGTTTTTGAGACATATGAAATGAATTTATAGAAGATAAAAAACCTGGGGCAACCCTAATCGAGCGACTGACCACTCTGAGCAGCGAGTTCAATTATTTTATCGTACTCCTCCGGGGTTAGATCGTTAAAGTAGAAATTGATCGGGTTAATGGGTTGATCGTTCTTTCTAACTTCGTAGTGCAGGTGTGGCGCCATACTCATACCCGTGTTCCCAACTAAACCGATTACCTCGCCACGCTTTACACGTTGCCCCTTGCGAACTAAAATTTTGCTTTGGTGCGCGTAAAGAGTTTTGTAGCTAAACCCATGGTCGATAATAACGGTATTTCCGTAACCGCGCGATGAGTGTATGACATCCAAAACCACACCGTCGCCCGTGGCATATATCTCGGTACCCGTTGGAGCAGTAAAGTCCATTCCGTTGTGCATTTTAAGCACCTTGTAAAATGGATGCATCCTAACCCCAAAAGGGGATGCCACTCGACGTAAATCTTTGTTGGATACAGGCTGTATGGCTGGAATGGAGGCAACCATCTCCTCCTTACGCTTAGCCATCTCAATCACCTCATCGAATGACTTGGATTGAATATACATCTGCTTCGAGAGCTTATCGAGCCGTTTGGCGGTTTCAATCACTAGCTCCGAATTTGAGAGTCCCTCTAGATCGGAGTACCTGTCGACCCCCCCTATACCTGCCTGCCTAATGGTGCTAGGTATAGGTTCTGCCTCAAAAATTGTACGGTAAATATTATCGTCGCGCTGCTGAATATCTTCGAGCACTGTGGTTATATGATCGAACTTCTTATTGAATAGTTCAAGCTGAAGTAACATCTCCTGATTTTCGCGCCTTAGCCCTCGCTCCTGGGGAGTATCGAAAAAGAATGAGAAAACTACGTAGTAGGCAACGGACACCACAATGCTAAAGAGTAAATAGTTCACACCCCTCCAGAACCTCTTCTTAAAAGAGGACTGCTCCTTGACGAAACTTAACGAGTCGGAGTTAAACCGGTACTTGTGCTTGGGCATTACAAAAATAAGGATTGATAATAAGTTGCAGCAAATATAAAAAAAATGTGCAACAACCTAAAGGTTACCCATACAATTTGATGTAAAACAGCGCTAAAACGACTTGGAACCAAGGTTACACGGCTATTCAATGGGGTTAGCATTTCGAACCATCATGTCGTACTCCTCAGGCTTCATATCGTTGAAGTAGTTCATAGGATCGACCGTTCTACCCCTATATATCACTTCGTAGTGTAGGTGTGGACCTGTGCTGCGGCCAGAGTTGCCTAGCGTACCGATGACCTGCCCCCTAGATACCGTATCGCCCTTGTTAACGTCTATGGAGTTAAGGTGTGCGTACCGCGTAAGGTAACCGAAGCCATGATCGATAAGCACCACGTTGCCGTACCCAAAAAAGGAGAAGGAAGCACTTACTACCCTTCCATTGCCCGTTGCGTAAACAGGAATTCCCTTGGGCCCGGCAAAATCCATCCCTTGATGATATCTTCGGATACGAAGGAAAGGATCGTGTCGATAGCCGTAGTAGCTAGTAATGCGGGTATCACTGCTAACGGCAACGGGTTGTATTGCGGGTATGCTAAGAATCATTTTCTCCTTATCCTTAGCTAGGGCGATAACCTCGTCAAACGATTTGGACTGGATATATGTTTTCCAAGTAACCTGATCGAGCTTTGTAGCTATATCGATTAGCATATCGGATTTACTAAAGGTGCGGAGATGATCGTACTTGCTAGAACCTCCCATACCACCCATCCTAAGGGTTGATGGAATGGTGTCGGCATCGAAAATAGCACGATAGGTATGGTTATCCCTTCGCTGAATATCCTCGAGTAGGATATTCGACTCCTGAAGCATCTTACCCAAGAGCTCAAACTTAAGCACTATTTCGGAGTTCTCACGCTTTAGAATCTTTTCCTTAGGGGTATCAAAATAATAGGTGTAGGAGAAAAAAACAATTACTGCAACAGCTAGGCTAATAACAAATTGAATTGCTACATTTGCAATCTTTTTAAGGATAGGTACTTCAATGGTCTCAAAGGAAAGTGTGCTTGGATTGTATCTAAATTTCTTTTTCCCCATAGGAGTTTTATGCCGTGCATTAACTGTTTATAAATTTTCTAAATTGACTAACAGCAGCAAAACTAAGGTAAATATTTATTTTTGCAAAGTTTTAAGTAAAAAATTAGCCCCTAAGTTTGGGCTCAAAGATATAGACGAACACAATAAAAACAATACGTTTATGACATCGGGAGAAGTTAGACAAGCCTTTTTAGACTTTTTTAGGAGCAAAAAACATCAAATTGAGCCCTCGGCGCCAATGGTTGTAAAAAACGACCCCACATTAATGTTTACAAATGCTGGTATGAACCAGTTTAAAGATATCTTTTTGGGCAACACCGAGCCAAAATACATTAGGGTTGCAAATTCGCAGAAATGCTTGAGAGTTTCCGGAAAGCACAACGACCTCGACGAGGTTGGACACGATACCTACCACCACACCATGTTCGAAATGCTAGGTAACTGGTCGTTTGGAGACTACTTTAAGCAGGAGGCTATTGACTGGGCATGGGAATTCCTGGTGGGTGTGCTGAAACTTAATCAGAACGATATATACGCCACCGTGTTTGAGGGAAGCCCCGATGAAGGGCTTGAGCTGGACAAGGAGTCACTTGATCTTTGGAAAAAGTTTTTGCCCGAGGATAGGGTGCTTAAGGGATCAAAAAAGGATAATTTTTGGGAGATGGGTGATAGTGGCCCTTGCGGCCCTTGCTCGGAGGTGCATATCGACCTTAGAAACCCTGAAGAGAAAGCCAAACGGCCCGGAAAAGAGCTGGTTAACAAAGGGCATCCACAAGTTATTGAGATATGGAACCTGGTATTTATACAATTCAACCGCAAGGCCAATGGCTCATTGGAGTCACTACCTGCAAGGCATGTTGATACTGGAATGGGATTCGAACGCCTTTGCATGGCCTTACAGGGTAAGCAGAGCAACTACGACACCGATGTTTTTCAACCAATAATACAGGAGATTAGCCACCAATGCGGCATTGCATACGGCAAGGATAGCAAAACCGATGTGGCCATGCGGGTGGTTGCCGACCATCTACGTGCCGTTTCGTTCTCCATAGCCGATGGCCAGCTACCTTCGAATGTTAAAGCTGGCTACGTAATCCGCCGAATACTGCGACGTGCAGTAAGATACGGTTACACCTTCCTGAACTTCAACGAGCCCTTTATCAACAAGCTGGTACCCGTTCTGGCTGATCAAATGGGCAAGTGGTTCCCTGAGCTCACTGCGCAGCAGGAGCTAATCACCAAGGTAATCTTTGAGGAGGAGCAATCGTTCCTGCGAACCCTCGAAACGGGCATCAGGATGCTCGATGGCATTATGGAAAAGGCCAGCAATAGCGGCAAGAATGTGATCTCTGGGAACGATGCATTTATCCTTTACGATACCTATGGCTTCCCGTTCGACCTTACCGAGCTAATACTACGTGAACATAACCTAAGCGTGAGCAAGGACGATTTTGAAAAGGAGATGAAGGTTCAAAAGGATCGGTCACGAAGCGTGGCGAATGTTGAAACCCATGACTGGATAGAGCTAATACCCAATGTGGAAACTCAATTCGTAGGCTACGACACCCTAAAGTCCGAAGTGAAAATTGCGCGCTACCGCACAGTAAAGCAAAAGGGTAAGGAGCAGTTCCACCTGGTGTTTAACAAAACACCTTTCTACGCCGAATCAGGCGGACAGGTTGGTGATATGGGTACAATTTCAAACGATACCGAGACCATAAAAATACTTAACACCATCAAGGAGAATAACCTCACCATCCACCTGGTAGACAAGCTTCCTGCCGAAGCAAACACCACATTTATGGCCGAGGTAGATGTTAACAAGCGTATTAGCACCGCTAATAACCACACGGCAACCCACCTATTGCACCACGCATTGAGGAAAGTTCTTGGTTCGCACGTTGAGCAGAAGGGTTCGCTGGTACACCCCGATTACCTCCGGTTCGACTTTGCCCACTTTCAAAAGATGACCGACGAGGAGATACGAAGGGTAGAAACCATGGTGAACGAAGCTATTCGCCAGAACACTAAGGTTGATGAGCATCGTGAGGTGCCAATGGATCAAGCTCAGCAAATGGGTGCCATTGCGCTATTTGGCGAAAAGTATGGCGATGCCGTTCGGGTTATCCGTTTTGGCGATTCTGTTGAGCTTTGCGGAGGTACACACGTTAGCGCAACCGGTAACATTGGCCTTTTTAAAATTGTATCCGAAGGTGCTATATCGGCTGGTATTAGGAGAATAGAAGCCATAACTGCCCATAAGGCAGAGGATTTTCTTTATCAGCAGGTTGACATCATAAAGAATCTCAAAGCCCTTATGGGTAACCCTCCCGACCTCATGATGGCCACAGAGAAACTAGTTAATGAGAACGCCGCGCTAAAAAAACAGATTGAGGCCTTCAACAAGGAGCGCGTTAAAAACTTGAAAAACTCGCTAATATCAACTGCAACCTCAAAAAATGGCGCATTGGTTATTGCCCAAAAGGTTGATATTGATAACGCTGACGCACTCAAGGACTTGGCCTACCAGCTAAGAAACGAGGTGAAAGATCTTTACCTAGTGCTGGGAGCCGAAATTAACGAGAAACCCATGCTAACCATCATGGTAGCTGAATCGATTATTGAATCGAAAGATGCAAACGCATCAACCATCATAAGGGAAGCAGCCAGGGAGATGAAGGGTGGCGGTGGTGGACAGCCATTCTATGCCACAGCGGGTGGAAAAGACTTGCAGGGCCTCGGAAAGGCCATTGCCAAAGCGGTTGAACTATTTGAGAAGCTATAATTGCTCTAATGTACCTAAAAAATAAAGGGGCCCTGTGGCCCCTTTAATTTTTATATTATCTACAGACACCTAGTCGATTAATCCAACAGCTCGGCAAGTTTCTTAGCTAGCTCGTCGCCCCTTAAATTCTTGGCAACAATTTTACCATCGGGGCCAATAAGCAAGCTGGCCGGGATGGACTGAACACCATACATTTTGGCAATTGGGTTTTCCCATCCAGTTACATCCGAAACTTGATGCCACTCAAGTCCATCATCCTCAATGGCGTCAAGCCACTCCTGCCTTCTGCGGTCGAGCGATACACCAAAAATATCGAAGCCCTTATCCTTGTACTGATTGTAAAGCTTAACCAGGTTGGGATTCTCACGACGACAAGGAGTACACCATCCTGCCCAAAAGTCAATCAACACATAGTTTTCACCTGTTACAGACGAGAAAGTAACCATATTGCCATCGGGGTCGGGGTGAGTAAAATCCATGAAGGGTTGGCCAACAGCAGTTAGCTTGTCGGTATCTAATTTCTCGTTTAGGGCAATAACAAATGGTGAGGCCTGAATGTCTTTGGGGAATTTCGACACGATGCTCTCTAGATCCTCGAACGATAGCTGATTGGCTAGCTGGGTAAGCGTGATGTATGCAGAGAGAACCGAATTGCTATTATCAAGGGCAAATTTCTTTACAGCCTCCATCATCTTATCATTCTCAGCCATAAACTCTTCGCGCAGCTGTTCCTCCAGCTCAGGCGTAAGGGATCCGTCCATTGCAGCAGCTTGAAACTTTTGCTGAATCTGCATCATTGGGCCAGCTAGTTCCTCCTGCATCTGGTTAAACTCCAGCAAAAGGTCTTGCGTTGCCGATCCCTGTATATCGCTCGACATTATATTGTCAACATTACCTGTTATGGTAATATTTGAGTTCTCAAGGAAAAGGATTAGCCTGTCCTCAGGAAACTTGAAGTCAATTGCATAGATATCAGGCACCTCAACCGTACCAGTAAATTGGAACTTGCCGTTGGTCATCATGGTGGAGTCAACAGAAATCAACTCGTTGTCCTTCATGGTTTTTAAAACTACCATTTGATCGGTGGCGCCGTCAATGGATCCTTTAATTTTGTACTCACTTGTTGAGCACGAAAGTAGCATTAGGGCTACTGAAAAAATTGCTAATAGTTTTCTCATTTTACTTTTTTTTGGTTGATAACAATTAAAGAGCAATTAAGGTTTATATTGATTTGTAGAAATCAAGAATTCGTTTGGCAGCAGCAAAGGAGCTAATTCTATCGGCAAGCACATCCTGCTCCGTAGCCTTAATCAACGCCTTAACCTGTGGGTTGTTGAACAAGTCATCCTTCAGCGCCTCAGTTATGGTTTGGAACATCCAATACTTGGCCTGTTCGAGCCTGCGCTTATGGAAAAAGCTGGACTGCTGGGTAAACTCAACGTACTCGAGTATTTGTTCCCACACCTCGTTTATCCCCTCCTTTGTAACTGACGAGCAGGTTCTTACCCTGGGCAACCAGCCCGAGTCGGGCATAGGGAAAAGGTGTAGTGCGCTCTCGTATTGTACCCTAGCGCTTTGGGCCTTGGTTACATTCTGGCCATCGGCCTTAGTGATGGCAATCAGGTCAGCCATCTCCATGATGCCACGCTTAATACCTTGCAGCTCGTCACCTGCACCGGCAAGCATTAGCAACAGAAAAAAGTCGACCATGGAGTGTACCGCCGTTTCGCTTTGGCCTACCCCCACCGTTTCAACAAAAATAGTATCGAAGCCAGCAGCCTCGCACAGTATAATTGTTTCGCGGGTTTTGCGTGCCACTCCGCCCAACGAGCCAGCCGAAGGTGATGGCCTGATAAATGCATTTGGATCGTTGCAAAGGGTTTCCATGCGGGTTTTATCCCCCAGGATACTCCCCTTACTGCGCTCGCTGCTGGGGTCGATGGCCAACACGGCCAATCGGCCTCCGGCCTGGGTAATGGCACCTCCCAGTGCCTCGATGAAAGTGCTTTTGCCAACACCCGGAACGCCGGTAATTCCTATTCTAATGGATTTCCCAGTATGCGGCAAGCACCTCTCAATTACCTTTTGCCCCAGCTCATGGTGGCTGGGCAAGGCGCTCTCGATAAGTGTAATGGCCTGACTTAAAACAGAGATGTCACGATTTAAAATTCCTTGAACATACAGATCGGCATCAAGCAGCTTGCGCTTGTTCTTCTTTAAACGCGAAGCGATGTTGCTATTGATTGCGGGTGGCTGCTCAACTCCAGGATTGACCTTTAGCGCAGATTTAAAATCGTCCTTTGTTGTCATGTTAAAAAGATTGCTCAACGGAAATGGCAAAGGTAGGCATTTTGAGTCATTAAACTAACAATTACCCCTTAGGTGAAGCTAAATGATACTAAACCCTAACACCAAACACCACTATATCATCAATTTGCTCGGTATCACCTCGCCAAGCAAGGTGCTCGTTGTACAGGATTTGTTTCTGCTCCTCCATGGGCTTTTGGTGGATATCGAGAAGCAGCTGCTTAAATCGTTTGGACATGTACTTGCGCCCATCCTCGCCCCCAAACTGATCGGGGAAGCCATCGGAATACATGTAGAACCTATCGTTGGGCTTGAGGTCTATTTCATGGTTGGTAAATGGCTGATGGTCGGTTACATGAATTGCCACAGGCATCTTATCGGCCTTGTATTCAATTAGCTCGTTGTCTCTAATTAGCACCAGTGGGTTGTAGGCACCTGCCCATTCAAGCTTCATACTCTCGGTGTCGAGCGTACATAGCGAAATGTCCATACCGTCCTTCTGCTCATCTTTTTTCCCTGTTTGCGAGAGGGTTAACTTAATAAAATCGCGAAGCATATTGAGTATTTGGGCAGGCTGCATAACGCCTTCCTTGCTCACAATCTCGTAAAGGAACGACACACCCAGCATGCTCATGAAGGCTCCGGGAACGCCATGGCCGGTACAGTCGGCAGCAACCAGCACCATTTTGTTCTGCTGCTTGGTAAACCAGTAAAAGTCGCCGCTTACAATGTCGCGCGGTAGGAAAAGCACGAAGTGATCATTAAGCTCCTCCTTAAGTATGGCGGGTGATGGCAGTATGGCGTTTTGAATTCGGCTGGCATACCTAATACTATCGGTGATCTCCTGCTTTTGATGCGAGATCAGCTCATTCTTCTCCTCAAGTATCCGATTGGCTCTTTGCTTTTGACGAACCATATTTATTAGCAGACCTGCAAAAGCCAAAATCACAATAATACCACCTATGGAAATGGCTATTGTAAGCTTCTGGCGCTGAATTACCGATCGCTGTAGCTCCTTCTCGTTATTCAGCAGCTTAATCTCCTGCTCCTTCTTCTCTGTTTCGTACTTGGTTTGCATCTCGGTGATAATCTTTTGGCTTTGCTCCGAGAACAGCTCATCCTTGATCTTATTGTAGGCTTTAATGTGCTGTATGGCGTTGCTCAGGTTACCCGTGCTCTCGTATACCTTTGATAGCTTTTGGTGAGTATGCCTTGCTAAATCTTTAATCCCTAAATCTTCGGATATTTTAAGGCTTAGCATAAAACTTTGCTCTGCACTGTCGAAATTCCTTAGCTTGCTATGGTACTCACCAAAATAGAAGTGGATTAGGGCAATGTCGTACTGGCTATTAATATCTTTTGCTAATTCAAAGGCAGTATTTAGGTGGCTCCTTACCCTGCCCCAGTCACGGGTGTAAATGTAAAGGCTACCTAGGTTTATGTTAACATTGATAATCTCTTTGGTATTACCTAGGCTTTTAAAAATATCCAATGCTTGGTAGTAGTAATCGAATGCGCTTTGGTAGGCCGAATCGACATCACTCACATTAAGCCTTGATAGTGAGTCTTCCCACTCCTCGCCATACTCAGCCACAAATTTGTTCATAGCCAAAAGGGAGCTGATGTTCGCAATATTATTTAACGACTCCGCCGCCCTGCCCTGATTCTCCATCTCACGATATAACGCCAATGCTTCCTGGTGATACATTAGGGCTCGCCGATAATTTTGCTCATTCTCCTTAACGGCCAGCGTACTTCTCGAAAGGGATTCGTAAACCAAACCGATCTCGCTGCTATTGGCAGCTATAAATACCTTTTCGCCCAGCTCCTCAGATAACCTTAAACTTTTCTGATATTGCTCAATGGCAAGCTGAAAATTGCCAATAACCCTATGTGTTCGGCCAAGGTTGTGCTGTGCAAGAGCAACCCCACGAATATCGTTCAACGATTCCCTAATCTCAATTTCCCGCAGGTAAGATTCAATGGATAGCTGATACTCCCCACAATTAAAATATGAACTACCCAGCTTATTGTAGGCACTGTAAAGCTCACTTTGTGTCCCAACCTCTTGAAAAATACTCAGGGCTTCATTTTGTTTTGCTATCCCTTCGGCACATTTGTTTAATCTAATCAGGATGTCTCCGTAGTCCAAAAGGGCTTCTGCCTCCTTGATCTTATCCTTAATAATTTGAGCTAGTTCCAACGATTCCAAGGTATACCTAACGGCTAAATCCATCGAATCGAGGTAACGATATGTTCTTCCTATTTGTCGCTTGGTTTGTGTAATTGATTCCTGATTATTTGTTGAGGTGTAAATCTCGAGGGCTTTGCTATACGCCTCAAGAGCGTCACTATCTAGCCAGTTAGCGTTATAATATCTACCCAAGGAGTACAATGCATCTGCTTTTAAATTGGGGTTATTGAGCGAAGTCGCAATTTCTAGCGCCTCCTGGGCATAGTCAAACCCAATCTCACTGTCGATAAACTGTTCGCTCAGCTCGAGAAGTATGACTACCTTTTCGGAATCTTTGGCTTTGCTTAGGCTATAAATCAGGCTATCCGCCTTACTTTGTAGTCCTTGCCCAAACGATAAGATGGGCAAACATAGCGATATGAAAAGGGTAATTAAACGTTGCATCTAAAAATCTATTTAACACCAAAGTAAGTAAAAAAAACCATACAATCCTTTAGTGCCCTATATATCTTATATCAATTATCTTTTATTGACCCCAGCCCTGAGCCGCACAAAACTCTGAAAAGCAAGGAAACCCTGGGTAAGTTAGAAAAAACACTGGGGAAGGAACTTTTGTTGGCTTTTTGTGTTTTGAGTAATTGTAGGTAATTTTGAATACTAATTTTTTACAAAAATAACAATGAAACGATTTATTCCAATCCTATCACTAGTTTCAATATTGCTGACCAGCTGCAGCACACAAACCACAACCGATAGTAAGCCAACAGTGATGGTCAGCATTGCCCCACAAAAGTTTTTTGTAGAGCAAATTGCCGATACACTGGTTAGAGTTGAGGTAATGGTTCCGGCCGGATCGAGTCCCGAAACCTACGAGCCTACCGCATCGCAGCTAAAACTCATAAGCAACTCGAATGCATACTTTTCGCTGGGACTGCTTGAATTCGAGCTATCGATGCTTAAAAATATTAAAAAGCAAAACCCTAACCTCCTGCTGGTTGACCACTCAAAGGAGTTGAACCTAATGGAAGGGGAATTCGACCACGGCCATCATCACCATGGACATTCGCACAGCCACGGGCACGATCCCCACGTATGGACTTCACCTGCTGAGGTGAAAACTATGGTGAAAACTATTGCAAAAACCCTTGCACAGCAACTACCCGATTATGCCGAGCATTTCAATAGCAATGCGCTGGCCTTTACCGCTCAACTCGATAGTCTCGATCGGCACATAAAGGCTACATTGGCCAACACACAATCGAAAAAAATATTCATTTTTCACCCTGCCCTAACCTACTATGCTCGCGATTACGGGTTAACCCAAGTATCGCTAGAGGAGGATGGGAAATCTCCTTCGATGCAACATTTCAAGTCGGTTATACAGAAAGCGCGAGATCAGGGGGCAACCACCATCTTCATTCAAAGGGAATTTGATGTGAACACAGCCAAAACGGCCGCTGCCGATATTGGTGGTAAGGTTGAGGTCATCGATCCGCTTGATGCGGACTGGCTAAACAATATGTACCGTATAACCAATATGCTTCGAAAAGCGCTGAATGGTGAGTAGCTACTAAGAATAGAATGCCAAAAACATTACACTAAATGCCTAAAATACTCGAAATTAGCTCTGCGTCGGTAGGTTACAACGAGGACATCATACTAAAGGATGTGAACCTCGAGATTTTTGATAACGATTTTATTGGCGTGATTGGGCCCAACGGCGGTGGCAAAACCACACTACTGAAGCTACTGCTGGGTGAACTCAAGCCCAGCAAGGGCAAGGTGACATACTATCCCACCTCATCCAACGAAACCCTTTTTGGTTACCTTCCTCAATCGGTTAATATCGACAAAAAATTCCCCATCACCGTGCTAGAGGTGGTGCTATCGGGTTTAATGAGTAAAAAGGGAATGGCTGGCCGCTACACCGCATCCGATAAAAAGCTAGCCCTGGAAATGCTTGATAAGATTGGCATTGCCAATTTAAAAAACAGCACCATAGGCGAACTCTCGGGGGGGCAATTACAACGGACGTTCCTTAGCAGAGCTTTGGTATCGCACCCAAGGTTGCTTATTTTGGATGAACCAAATACTTTTGTTGATAATAAGTTTGAAAAGGAGCTATACGAATTGCTTAAGGAGCTGAATAAGGATATGGCCATAGTTATGGTATCGCATGACCTGGGCACCATCACATCGCACGTAAAAACAATAGCCTGCGTAAACCGAAACCTGCACTACCATCCATCCAACTCAATAACCTCGGAGCAGCTGGCTGCTTACGATTGCCCTATACAAATTATTGCTCACGGCCCCGTACCGCATACGGTTCTGGGAAAGCACAACTAATTAATAACTGATTTCGTTAGCTTGGCAAGACTTGTCCCGCTGTCTATTTTGCGGGAAAGCGCCAATCTGCCGAGACAAGCAACCAATATCAAAAAATGCTAAACTCACTCGCAAACTTCTTCCAGTACCAATTCGTAGTCAACGCCTTTGTGGCTGCTCTGCTAATAGCAGTTGCTGCCGGAATGGTTGGTTCATACATAGTGGCCAAAAGGCTTGTGTTCCTTAGCGGAGGGATTACCCATGCCTCGTTTGGTGGAATTGGTATTGCATATTTTCTTGGAGTCAACCCGCTTGTCGGAGCAGCCGCCTTTGCAGTGCTTTCGGCCTTTGGGGTTGAAGCCCTTAGCCAACGAATGGCTGTTCGCGAAGATTCAGCCATTGGAATACTTTGGTCGGTGGGCATGGCCATTGGGATATTCTTTATATACCTTACCCCCGGCTACTCCCCAAACCTTATGACCTTTCTGTTTGGTTCAATACTTACCGTTTCCGCCACCGATATCTGGCTTTTGCTAACGCTAAACATAGTTATGGTGGCCTTCTTCCTACTTTTTTACAGATCAATTCTATACCTCGCATTCGACTCCGATTTTGCCAAAACGCAACGGATTCCCGTAAAAACTTTTTCATACATCCTAAAAGGATTTTTGGCCCTAACCATAGTGCTTAGCATACGTATGGTGGGAATAATTTTGCTAATATCGCTGCTTACCATTCCACCAACCACAGCAAACCTATTCACCAAAAAGTTTAACCAGATAATATTCGCCTCCATGGGCATTGGATTTATTGGTGCTATTGGCGGCCTGCTTCTCTCCTATAATATGAACGTCCCCTCGGGAGCTACCATCATTATGGTTTTAGTGGCTATCTTTGCTGTGGCTAAACTATTCAAACAGATATTTGTTAGCATTAAGTTGAGTAAAGCGTAAGTTGCCAGATAAATGAAAATAGAATACAATATCCTTTATACTCATTTTGTTTTTGTTACTTTTCACAGACTTCCTTTGATTAAGGGGGAGAATAGAGTAAGAATTGAGAAGTATATAACTGAAATTGTTAACAACAACGATTGTAAAATGTACGCAATTTATGCAAATCCAGAACACTTGCATTTTCTCATATCGCGCTCGCCAAGCTTATCTGAAGAAGAAATAGGAACTATTGTTGCGAATAGTTCAGCAAAGTGTATTAATGAGAATAAGTTATGTGTTGGTAATTTTGCTTGGCAGTCTTCAGCTTCTGCTTTTTCGGTTTCTAAGTCAGATGTTGACTCTGTATTTAAGTATATTCTGAATCAACCTGAGCATCATAAATAGAAAACCTTTCAGGAGGAGTATGATGAATACATGCATTTTTATCAGAAAACGCTGAAACCAAAATAGGTTTAAGTTCTTTGAGTTTCCCGATAAGGTTATTGATGCTTAAGAATAAAGGAGTAAGGTTGAAAAAGTTTGATTATGTCTTTTTGCTAATGTTTTTTTATTGCATTAAACCTTATCATAGTTTTTAATTCTAGTGACTTATAACCAATAACATAACTCAATCTTGTTCGCTTTTTATTGGTGGATTAACGATTTAAAAAAAATAAGGGAATAAGGTTGATTGATTTGGTAGACAGTTTTTTTACTAAGGTTTATGGATTTGAATAAGGTTTTTTGGTTTTAGAATATAACCTTATTTTAGTTTTTTTAACCTTAGTAATAGAAAATCAAAGAGATAATTTAACCTTATTCGCTTATTATTGTTTTTTTACCTTATTCAATGGATACAATATTAATCAATCGATTTTTATAACAATCAAATAATTATCATTATGAATTACGATTTGCTAGTTGTGGGCAGTGGTCCAGGAGGATATGTAGCCGCAATACGTGCCAGCCAGCTAGGAATGAAGGTTGGCGTTGTTGAAAAGGAAAACCTAGGCGGTATTTGCCTTAACTGGGGATGTATCCCTACAAAAGCGTTGCTCAAGAGCGCACAGGTGTTCGAGTACGCATCGCACGCAGCCGAGTATGGTGTGGTAGCCAGCGACGTAGAACCCGATTTTGAGAAGATGATTGCCCGCAGCCGCGATGTGGCTGCCAGCATGAGCAAGGGTATCGAGTTCCTATTCAAAAAGAATAAGATCGAGGTTATCAATGGTTTTGGTAAGCTTAAGGATAAGAGCACTGTGGTTGTTACCGACTCCGACGGAAAAACCCAGGAGGTAACCGCAAAGCACATAGTGCTTGCAACTGGAGCCCGCTCGCGCGAGCTACCCAACCTGAAGCAGGATGGAGGCAAAATCATCGGCTACCGTCAAGCCCTATCCTTGCCCAAGCAGCCAAAATCGATGGTGGTTGTTGGCTCTGGCGCCATTGGTAGCGAGTTTGCCTACTTCTACAACTCCATTGGAACCCAGGTAACGCTGGTTGAATATATGCCCAACATTGTTCCCGTTGAGGACGAGGAGGTTTCAAAAACCCTGGAGCGCTCATTCAAAAAGAATAAGATTAAGGTGATGACCAACGCATCGGTTGAGTCGGTTGATACCAGCGGCGACCTTTGCAAGGTTACCATTAAAACCAAAAAGGGCGAAGAGGTGGTTGAAGCCGAAATAGTACTTTCTTCCGTAGGCATT
>JAVERU010000095.1:0-11127 GCA_034006965.1 Tenuifilaceae bacterium | reverse complement strand
GGTTTACGGTCTGGGGGCAAATGCGTTTGACCCAATAGCTGTTGCCAAAATATTCGAACTCAAAGAACGCCCTTCATTCGATCCGCTGATTGTGCACATTGCCAGTATTAATCAGCTGCATGATCTTGTTCTTAAAACAGATGAAAGGGTACATAGGTTAGCTGAGAAGTTTTGGCCAGGGCCATTAACCATGGTATTGCCAAAAAGCAATATTGTCCCCGATATTGTTACATCGGGCCTGCCAACTGTAGGCATTAGAATGCCCAGCAATGAAATTGCTCTTGAATTGATACGTACATCGGACTGCCCTATTGCCGCCCCCAGCGCAAATAAGTTTGGACGCATTAGCCCTACCACCGCCGCTCATGTTCGAAAACAGATACCCAACGTTGATTATATTATTGAAGGGGGTAAAACTACCGTTGGGATTGAATCCACCATTATCAAACTCACAGATAAGGGCTTTCAAATCCTTAGGAACGGGATCATATCTCAGGAGGAGCTGGAAACAGTTGTTCCCTTTGATGGCGAAACAGCTATTGAAAAGTTGTCGGCACCCGGTATGCTAAAATCGCACTACAGCCCTAGAAAAAAGTTGTTAATAGCCGATAGGTCCACCTTGGAACTTGACAAATCGAAAGCAGGCCTTATCTCATTTTCGGGAGAGATAGAAAATGGATTTTACAAGGTTATAAGAGTTTCGAATAGAAAAGAATTAAAGGATTACGCCGTAAATATGTTTGAAGCCATGCACTCGTTCGAGGATGACGAGGAGATTGATGTTATAATAGCCGAACCAGTAGGTGAAACGGGGATTGGTAAAGCAATAATGGACAGGCTAAGAAAAGCCGAGTTCAATTGGCGAAATGATTAATATATTTTTGATACAGCCGCGACAACTGTTACTTAAGCAAACCATCTTTCATAGCATTGAACAATAGGAGTTTATAATTATCTGCTTAAGGAGGTCAATCATACAGCTTACTTATGATTCACAACATAAACTGACCACATAATGAAGAATATATTATAGCCATTGCCCTACCAATCAGAGACAAACCTACAACACCACATACAATATACAGCTTACAATAGCCCGATATAGCAAAACAATATGTTGGTATAAGCCAACGATCTAGCCCTCACCATCGCAATTGCATACTTATGTATATCAAACATAATCAATGGGTTTACGGCATACTGCAAAAACGCAATGAGTCTCCGTGGTAATAAAATAATGTGGTATGTAACGATTAGCAGGCAAATTCCCATGCCGGTGTGGCTTTTTGCTGACCAATTTTATTTTCGTATCAGGATATGGCAAAGGGTTAAGAGATATCTACCACACAATACAGAATGCTATCATAAACGAAGTTATTTTTTGCGTGCCAGAACGCAACTCACCAACACAAATACAAGCATTAACTTAATAGTCTGGCCTTTAAACTTCGGCGACTAAAGTCATATTTTAATGAGCTTACTATATTTGTAAAAAATGTTAGGCAATGTGATTTTTTCGCATTTCCTGCAAACAATAGGTAGAACAAAACATTTTCGTCGAGTGGATAGAGAGAAGTTTATATCGATAGTGAAAGAGAACCAGCGTTTAATCTACAAGATTTGCTACACCTATTGCAAAGACTCCGAGAGCAGAAAGGATCTGGAGCAGGAGATTTTAGTTCAAATCTGGAAATCGCTTTCGCGATTTGATGGTCGGGTGAAGGTATCAACCTGGATATATCAAGTTGCACTAAATACCGCTTTCCTGTTTCACAGGAACGAAGCAAAGCATAAAAAGAATAAGATATATATCGACAAGTCTGTACTTACTGTTGCCGACACCAATGTGGCAACAGAACTTGACGAAAGGATAGCCAAGCTATATCGATTTATTGACACCCTTGATAAACTCAACAAGGCACTTGTGATACTCTATCTTGAGGATCGTAAGTACAAGGAAATTGCTGATATCCTCGGGATAACCGAAACCAACGTGGGCACGAAAATTGGCCGGATAAAGAACAAACTTAAAGATTATTTTCAAAATAGCTAAATATATTCTGCGATGGAATTAATTGAAATTAAAAACGCCTGGGCGCAATACGACCACAACCTTGTCAATAACCTGAAGGTCGATGAGGAGACCCTTAGAATGGTAAACCTCGATAGAACCAAAGAGCAGATGGAGTACCCTTATATTTCGGAGATGGTAGAACTGTTTGGGGGTGTGTTGGTTAGTGTTGCTATAGTCGTCCTGTCTTTTCGTCTGAAAGAGGATCCACTATATCTAATATTGGGGCTAATAGCAGTAATGGTTGGGTCGCTTTACATAAAAAATGCTCATTCAAAGATTGGGCTCTTAAAGCGAGTTAAATACTACGACACACCTGTGGTTAAACTGCAAGGGGAACTAGCCCTAATTAAAAAAAGAATTCTGAAATACAGAAAAACGGAGTTGCTAATATTCCCACTTTATGTTCTTCCTATAGCAGCACTAACCTCAAAAACATTTTACAATGTGGATATTTTTGGTAATGCTACCCTATTTGCAGTGAAGTTTGCCATAGCACTGGCCGTGGCATATATAATTGTTTTATTAATCCACAAGCATCTATATGACAAAAGATTCAGAGAGGTGGAGAAGATAATTGCAAGGTTAAAAGAGTTTGAAAAGGAAAGCTAAATCTGTTACTAACTTTAATCAAAAACATATGAATTCAACTGTGTCGCCTGTTAAACAGGCAAATAGAATTATTCTTCTTGATGCGCTACGTGGCTTCGCCATTTTTGGGATACTAATGGTTAACTTTCCCATTATGTTTCAACCGGTGACATCGATGCTTTTAGGCTCTCAATCTGATGGCTCTATACCCTACAACCTTTCCGAGTGGTTCATTAAATTCTTCTTCGAAGGGAAGTTCTATGTAATCTTCTCAATGCTTTTTGGCTACGGATTCTGGTTGTTTATTAATAAAAAGACGGATGATGGCAAGAGCATCACTCCAATATTCAAACGCAGATTGCTATTCCTGCTCCTCTTTGGCGCACTTCATATTGTTCTACTTTGGGCAGGTGATATTTTGGTATATTACGCTTTGTTTGGATTCATACTATTGTTATTCAGACGCGTTTCCGACAGGGGGTTAATAAAGTGGGCCATATGGATTGGTGCTATCCCTGGTGTTTTGGCTATGTTAAGCGCAATAATGGTTGGGCTAGCATCCGCGAACCCTGACGTTTCAGCCGAAATTAAGGAAGGTTTTGCCGAGAGCTTTGCCTTTCTAGAAGGGTTTAAACAGAAAGCTTCAGAGGTATACTCTTCTGGTTCTTTTGCAGAAATTATTAACATAAGGCTTACAGAGTATAGAATGCTACTCCCTGGATTGCTTTTTTTCTACCCAGTTGTCCTGTCCATGTTTCTATTAGGTTTTTGGGCTGCTCGTCGAGGTTTAGTAACTAATTTCACCAATCACATTCCGTTCTTCAGGAGAGTGTTTTGGTGGGGTCTCGGTATTGGTGTTGCCACAAGTATGCTTTACACCATTTCATTTCAATATGCAAATCCTTTTATTCCAGGAGCTTGGGAAACGATAAATGCAGTATCACATACTCTGGGAGGTGTTTTTCTGGGATTATGCTATGTTTCGGCAATTGTGCTACTCCATGCTAATGGAAGAGCTGAGAGTTTAATGAAACTACTTGCCCCTGTGGGTCGAATGGCTCTCACCAACTACCTTATGCATTCAACTATTGCTGTAATACTGTTCCATTCAATTGGCTTTGGTCTTTTTGGGAAAATTGAACTATGGCATGGCGTGCTCATATCATTCCTAATCTTTGCTCTTCAGATCCCTTTTAGTATCATATGGCAAAAATATTTCAGGTTTGGCCCATTTGAATGGCTATGGCGATCGCTAACCTACCTAAAGATTCAGCCATTTAAGCTGGAGACAAAACCCTAAAGATGCCCTAAGACCAACTAAGACAAAGTAATGTTTATTTTAATACAATCCATTAATCAACACAAATATCTCCTGATCCAAAGTCTTTTTAAACAGCCTATACCAAATATACTCTAACGAGAAACAACCTGGTAAATTAATGGATAAGCCATTCTCTCGCACAATAAAAGGAACGTTTAATGGCAAAGAGTACATCTTCCGCAATTCAGGCATTCTTTCAAGTATAACAAGCTTATCTGCTTTTAATCATATAACAGATTTGAATGAACAGCTATATTTGCCCACAAACAAGAACAAACCTAACAATTTTATTGTATGAACAGAATTGCAACAATCTTGCTACTGATAGTTACATCGCTTGGGCTTAGCTCGTGCGGTGGTAGAACCGATAAAACTACGCAAACTGGTGAACCCGACGATCGTGGATACATCGTAAAAGTTGGCCAAAAGGCTCCCGATTTCACCACAATTCTGCAGGATAGCACCGAGTTCACCCTATCGGATCATCGTGGACAGGTGGTTATGCTTCAATTCACGGCCAGCTGGTGCGGCGTATGCCGAAAGGAGATGCCGCATATTGAGAAGGATATATGGCTGCCACTAAAGGATAAGGGACTGGTACTTGTGGGGATTGACAGAGGAGAGCCCATTGAGAAGGTGATTGAGTTTGCTGAAAAGATGGAGATTACTTACCCCTTGGCAATGGATGAGGACTCGAAAATTTTTGAACTCTTTGCGCATAAAAGTGCAGGGGTTACCCGCAATGTAATAATTGATCGCGACGGGGAAATTGCATTCCTCACCCGCCTATTCGATGAGGAGGAGTTCAGACAGATGATTAAAGTTATTGAGGAACTTTTAGAACAAGAATAAACGATCCTTCTTAATCACAACAAAAGCCCCTGAGGATATTGCATTGTGCAACCTCAGGGGCTTTTAGATATACTGCTTAGGTTATCTATTTCTGTCTCATCCTAAGGTAAATATTGGTTAGCACCTTCTTGGTATAAAGAGGGAAATCTCCATTCATCATCCAAGCATAGTAGCTTGGCTCCTTGGCAAATACATCCTCAACGGGTTTTCCCTTATGCTTTCCAAAGTTGAACACCTCCACCCCACTCTCGTCGTATATAATGCGGCCTGCAAAATCGGCATTCTGCTTGTGGGTGCTAAACTCCGCAAGGAAATCGATATCATTCTGCAGATCGGGATACCTATCGAGCTGCGCTTTAAGCACCTCGAATGTGGCTAGGGTATCGGCCTCGGCGCTATGTGCACCCTCAAGTTCCTTCTCGCAGTAGAATTTGTACGCAGCCTCAAGGGTGCGTTTCTCCATCTTATGAAAAATGGTTTGCACGTCGATAAACTTGCGCTTGCGGAAATCGAAATCCACATCGGCTCTCAGAAACTCTTCGGCAAGCAAAGGAAAATCGAACTTGTTGGAGTTAAAACCAGCTAAATCGCATCCCTCAAGAAACTGCGCCAACGATTTAGCCATCTCCTTAAAGGTAGGCTCGTCCTTCACATCATCGTTGGTGATGCCGTGCACAGCCGTTGCCTCGGCTGGAATGGGTATCGTGGGATTAACCCTTCGGGTTTTAAGCTCCTGCTTGCCATTGGGCATTATCTTAAGAGCCGAGATTTCAACTATGCGATCGTTCACCACATCGATGCCGGTTGTCTCCAAATCGATAAAAACCAATGGGTTTTTAATGCTAATTTCCATAATACAATTTGTTGATGTAATAAGTATAAAAAAGAGCGAAGCTGTTGCCCTATGAGTGGAACAGCTTCGCCATATAATTCTAATTGAATACGCTAAGCGCCAACCATCATTGGCATAAGTAGCATCAGCACATCTTCCTCCGTGTTGTCATTAACGGCAGGGAAAATTAATCCTGCCCTCGAAGGATCGGATAGCGAAAGGACTACATCGGTGGCCGAAATGTTAGCCAAGATCTCGATAAGAAATACAGACTTGAAGCCAATCTCCATATCATCACCATCGTACTGGCACTGCAGGTTTTCGTGAGCCGAGATGGAAAAGTCCAAATCCTGAGCCGAAACAACTATCTGGTTTCCTTTAAGAGATAGCTTTACAAGATTGCTAGCCTGATTGGTAAATGGAGCAACACGCCTTAGCGAGTTATAAAAATCGAGCCTATCGACGGTAACCTTGTTGGGGTTATTATCGGGGATTACCGAGTTGTAATTGGGGTATACCCCCTCAACCAAGCGGCACACCAAGGTGTACTGATTGAGCGTGAACTGCGCGTTTTTAGAGTCAAACTCAACCAATACCTCTTCATTCCCCTTGCCCAAAATATTTTTAAGAAGCCCTGCTGGCTTTTTGGGTAGAATGAATGATTTTTCCTGATCGGCTTGCACATCGAGCCTCTTGTAGCGAACCAGCTTATGAGCATCCGATGCAACAAAGGTGAGCGCCTCGGCAGAGAATTCGAGTAGGATACCGTTCATCACAGGGCGCATCTCATCATCGGCAGTGGCAAAGATGGTCTTGGTTATGCCATTTAGCAATGCAGCGGCAGGTACCTTAACCGACATCTTTTCATCCTCTACAACCGATGCTTTAGCAGGAAAATCCTCGGCAGGTTGCCCAACAATATTAAACTCACCCGTATCGGACACCAGCTTAATGGCAAGCGTGTTGGGGTTAACATCGAAAGTAAGGGGTTGCTCGGGAAATTCCTTAAGGGTATCAACAAGTATTCGGTATGGAATGGCTACCTGACCATCGTTGGTTACATTCTCTAGCTTGATGCTGGTAGTTAGGGTGGTCTCAAGATCCGATGCCGTTATCTCGAGATCGTTTCCGTTGAGGTTGAAAAGAAAATTATCAAGAATGGGTAGGGTATTCTTTGAACTGATAACCCTACTAACCACCAGTAGGTGGCTTAGAAGCTCAGTGCTGGAAACTACAAATTTCATCAGTATTGAATTTTAAAATTGTTAGCAAATGTAATACTTATGTCGAAATATCCTCAAATCGTCCCTGCAATTGATCGAGCTTGTGAAGCAAAACCGATTTTTTGAACCGATTATCAGGCTTGATTTCACCCTGATTTTCAACGATATTTCATCCTAAAAAATTGGAATCAATATTACAATTTTTTATGCAAACAGGCAAAGATATAATCAGATTTTATGGTACTACTTCAATATTTGTGGGAGATTTGCCCAGCTTGATATCTATAGGCTTGAAGTTCGAAGACGGAAGTAAGGACAAATCAGCCTTA
The DNA here is from genome assembly GCA_034006965.1 of Tenuifilaceae bacterium. GTDB lineage: Bacteria > Bacteroidota > Bacteroidia > Bacteroidales > Tenuifilaceae > Perlabentimonas. Next base: position 3,908 of record JAVERU010000095.1, on the reverse strand, counting down.
CTGCTTCCTACTTCTGTCATCTAACATCAAACTCCTGACCTCATCATTACTGAATTACAATATATTTCCAAGGAATTGTGGTTGAGCCGATTTTATGGTATGAACCATGATAACCCCTGCAATACGCTATGTATATCGATATAGTTAACAACGAATACCTGACTGCTTCCCGAAACGGTTACATAAAGCCTATTCAAATCAACATTCACGGGCCTCCCCAGCTCATCGATATACTCATCTACTGGGATAGGATATACTTTCAGCTCGAACTTACTGTCATCTGGGCTAAAGATTGTATAGATGAAATCCGGCTCGGAGTATATCACTTCGGCTCTCTCCTGCTGCGACATTGAGACCATGCTGGTATAGGTTATTTGGGTTAAGTTGCTCACAAGCCGTTTAACCCGTTCAAGGTCGAAGCTACTAACCTCTGTTCCGCTAAAGATATGGTACAGGCTAAACTCACCAGAATCTGCTATGTGAATACGGTACGATTGCTCAAGATCAGCTGGAATCTCAACCTGAACAGCATTAATGGACTCAAGGCTAGGTGTTGGTATCTGATTTCCAACCCAGTACTCTGGAACAGTTTTAAAAAGGTCGGCAATTGGGCCCTCGTAGCGTGGCAATGATATGCGATAAACCCTTTCGGCATTCTCCATATGGGCAATGTTGCCCATGCTTTGGCTTAGCACAGTAGCCGCGAAAAAGCTTCGAAGCTTTCTTCGATTAGAGAATACCTCAACCTTTACTCCTTGCTCACTAACATACTGTAAAAGTGTATCGTTGGCGCTAATGGGGACAGGGCCTGCCGACTGTAACCGAGCAAGCACTCGCAGCAGGGCATTTACAGCATCGCTACTCGCAGGAGCCTCATCGTTAATTAGCCAAGCATTGGAGCTGGTGCGTTGCAAAAGAATATGTTCACTGCCTTGGGTTAGGGATATTCTGGTAATGCGATCAACATTATCAATTGCAAAACCTGTTTCATGCTCACTCCTTCTGGCCTCCAAAACATTAGATGCCAGAAAGTAACCGGCAACAACCAGGAGTACGAGAAACCACCAAAACCTAATCACTAATCTTGAAACCTTCATAAAGCCTACCTTGTATATCGTTTCCGCCTAATGTATAGCCATATTCCTACAAAAAGTAAGAGGGCAATTGAGGGCAAGGTAAGATTTATAAGCTGCCACCTCACCCTGTGCTCCAGCACCTTACTTTTGTCGAGTAGCCGCAGCTTGAACTCACGGGAACGAAGGTTCATTAAGCCCTTATCATCGTTAAGATAGTTTATAGCATTTACAATAAACTCTTTATTTCCGTAGGTTTGGCGCGAGTACCTATCGTACCCCAAAGGGGTAACATAAGCTCCATCGGGGCGACGGCTCACCTCGTTGCGGATGATATCGGCATCGGAAATTACCACCATCTTGGTAGGTACGCTTTGCTCATGGAAACTAAATGGTCGTCTGTTGTTAAAAGACGACAACGGCCTATTTGTGAATACTGATGGGAAAACGCCTTCCAGTAGAACCGCTACGGGAAGATTCGACATGTTGAACTCGCTCTCCAGTGGGCTTCGCTCAATCTGCCTAAGATTAATAAATAGCGGCACGTTAAGGGTTCGGCTGTAGGGAGATGTTCGCAGAAGAATTTGCTTATCGATATTTGGATCCATACCCACTGTATCCAGTGGGCTAACAAACCTGCCTAAGATTAGGTTAAGATTACGCGTTATGGGATGTGAACTTGGCGCATTAAGCAATGGGTAGTATACCCAAGGTGCGGGCACAAATCTTGAGTCCTGCCCCTCAAGGGCAACGTTTACTGGTATAACAGCCGATTGCATATCCTGCACAAGGGTAGGATTAATTCTCACTCCATACCTAAAGAGCATATCATCCAGGTTATGATTGTTGGGGAATGCTAGCGTTGTTGAACCTTGCGATAGGCTATCAATGCTCACATTCACACCGTCTACAACCCAAAGCACTTTTCCTCCACCCATGATGTACTGGTCGAGCACCAGCTTATCCTCCTCGGGTATTCGCTCCGTTGGACCAGCTACCACCACCACAGAGTACGGATTTAATCCCCCAACCTCGCCACCTAGTATTACCCGATGCACCTCGAACTGCTTTACCAACTCCTGCGCAATATCACCAGTTTCAAGCTCATCGAGCTGACCATGGCCATGCACAAACGCCAGCTTGGGCAGCTCGTCTGGCTTGAGGGCCAGGATGGTGCTCACCAACGAGTACTCAAAACCCTGTACCGATATATTGATATTCTCCTCACCGCTCAATGCGGGGTTATTACGGAGCAGATTCACCACCTGTTCCTTACCCTTGTAGCTAACAATGGCGCCGGGAAATACAGCCCGCTGCGTGGTTCCTCCCCGGGGGTCACGCTCCTGAATATTTGTTGGCTCCAGCCCCCTATCGTACAAATCGCGAACGAAGGCATCGCGTTCAGCCTTATCTACAGAGGCCAATGGATCAATAAACTCATACTCAATCATCCTCCCTCCATACACAGTGAACTCATCGAGCAGCTCCTTTAGCTCTCGGCGCATCCGCCTAAAACCTATGGGTAAATTGCCATCGAGATATACACGGATAAACACAACATCATCCAAATCGGAGAGAACCTCCTTAGTTGCGTTATCTAATGTGTAGCGCTTTTCGGATGTTAAATCGAGCCTAAAATTTACAAAGCTGGAGATATACACAAGCAAAGCAATGGCCACAATGCCTATGGCAAATTCGGTTAAACTCCTATTCCTTGCTGATAAAGCACTCATACATGGAGATCGTTAAATGATTCGAAACTTAAATAGATTACCACTTCCGGGTTTGTAAAACCAGCCGCGTAAGCAGAATGAAAAAGGCCGATAGCCCTACAAAATATATAATATCACGCGAATCGATTACGCCACGGCTAAGCGACTGGTAGTGCTCATTAATACCGAGCGATACTAATATGTGCTCCACATCCTTAAGCAGGTACACAGAAGCTATTGACTCTAACCCTATGTATAAAAAAAAGCTTATGAGAATGCCAACTATAAACGATACGATATGGTTTTGGGTAAGGCTAGAGGCAAAAACGCCAATGGCTGCATAACCAGCCGCCAGAAAGAACAGGCCTATGTAGGATCCCCAGGTTCCGCCGGTATCGATATTCCCCACCGGGCTTCCCAAAAGGTAAACCGAGAGGAAGAAGATTAGCGATGGGAGCAAAATGATGATTACCAACGTAACTACGGCAAAATACTTTCCGAGTATTAAATGGACATCGGTGATGGGGCGCGTTAGCAGTAGCTCAATGGTTCCCGTTCGTTTCTCCTCCGAGAATGTGCGCATGGCGATGGCGGGCACAAGGAATAGGAATACCCATGGCGCCATAATGAATAGCGTATCCAACGTGGAGTATCCACCATCTAACACATTGAGCTCACCCGGAAAAACCCAAATGAACAAACCATTTACCACCAGAAATACGATGGCGGCAATAAGGCCCGTTAACGAGGAGAAGAAGCTGTTAAGCTCCTTGATGAAGATTGCATACATACTAGAAAAGTTTGATACAAAAATAGTTGATTTTACGGAACGGGGATGTATTAATGTATGTTAAACGTTTTTAAAAGGGGAGAAGGCGGATTGGATGATTGGGTAAGCGTTCAACGTTTAATGTTTAGAGTTCAATGTTTAGGGTTTAGAGTTTAATGTTTAGGGTTTAGGGTTTAGGGTTTAGGGTTTAGGGTTTAGGGTTTAGGGTTTAGGGTTTAGGGTTTAGGGTTTAGGGTTTAGGGTTTAGGGTTTAGGGTTTAGCACTTCGACCCTTCGACAAGTGGTCAGTGAGTAGTTCGACAGGCTCACTAACCTCCTTTCGAACTGCTCAGG
>JAVERU010000070.1:0-15824 GCA_034006965.1 Tenuifilaceae bacterium | reverse complement strand
AGCCAATCCCAAGGGCTTTGGCTTTGTTGGCCATAGCGATTATGTTACATCGACATTTGGCCTCATCAAGTATTAGGGTGGGTTGTGTGAACATGGTTTATATTTTTAACTACAAATCTAATTAAATTAGAAAATTTTATGTGCTCAGGTACAAAACAATGTTACAGAAAACCTGTGGAACTAACACAGATCATAACCATAAGATCGATTAGAATAATAAGAAGCGACATCCAAAACAGACAAGTTAAGTCTCAGAGCTATGGAATGTGTTTTGAATGAAAGGGAGGAGAAGTTGGGTGAGGTAGTTATTACGATGACCAAAGTGTAGCGTTTGGCGCAGCGCACCTGTAATAACAGTAACTCGGAAATGTTCAATAAAGTTGATATTAAAGAGGTGATGTGATGAAATAAGCACCTCGCTAGAGGTGTCATAGTGATGGAATAAGGTCTGTGTAAGGACTGGCACCCCGTAGGGGTGGAATAGGAGTTAGCGATAATTTTTGGTATTGCACCTCTACTGGGTGCTGTTAAATCCGAGAGGTCTTTATTCAATCGATATATCACCCCTATGGGGTGGAAATTTTTCCTAAACATTTTTTCTATTGCTTTTTAGCCTCGCTGAGCTCACAAAGTACGCTCAGTTGCCATCTAACGCAGCGAGGTGTTACAGGGGTTAGAGTAGAATATTTCAGCCATACGTCTTAGTAGTTAGGATTAACAACTATTTCAATAACCATTATAATTGAAGTACACAGGATAAAAAACACAATATCAAATGCGGTGGCACAACAAATAACCTTTTACCCTTCCAATTTAAAAAATCAAACCTCCAGGGTTAAACCATCGTAGGCCAGAAAGATGTTGGCCGGTAGTTCCTTCTGCACCTCTTGATAAAACCCCATTTGATGCCCCATATGCGTTAGGTAGGCTGCTCGAGGATTTAGGGTGTTTATCACGTCAATGGCTTCTTGCAGGTTGAAATGAGATATATGCTTCTCCCTACGTAATGTGTTAATCACGAGAATCTCCACACCCTTTAATTTCTTCATCTCGTCCTCCGGTATAGAGTTAGCGTCGGTAATGTAGGCCAAATCGCCAATTCGAAAACCATAAACAGGCATTTTGTGATGATACGCCCTAATGGGTATTATCTCTATTCCATCAATTACGAAATGGCCTCCATCGATTCGATGAAGGTTCATCTCAGGCGAACCAGGGTACTTGTAGTCGGCAAAAACGTACGAAAACTCGTTCTGAATGGCCTCCAGCACCCTTGCCTCACCCCAAATATCCATGGGTTTTTTCTGCAGAAAGTTGAATGCCCTAACATCGTCCAAACCAGCAATATGGTCACGGTGTTCGTGAGTTATCAGAATGGCATCAAGTTTTTTTACATTAGCGTTAAGCATCTGCTGCCGAAAATCGGGGCCAGCATCAATGGCAATGGCTATTCCGTTGTGCTTTATTAGCGCAGCTGTTCTCAATCGCTTATCATGACTGTCTGTTGATGCACATACAGGGCAAGGGCATCCAATAATGGGTACGCCCTGCGATGTGCCTGTACCTAAAAAAGTAAATTTCACCTTGTTCTAATTTCTGTTTTACTTGATCTCAAAGATAGATAAATTAGGTATAGCAACACCACAACGGCCAACACTGCCGAAGGGATGGCAGCCTCCTGCCCAAAAAGGGTTAGCGCCGTAACAACCGAGAAACCAGAGCTCTTGATGGTGGAGAGCATATTCTGCGTAACCATCAGGTCGGTTGGTAATTTCATCTTTTTAGCAAGTAGGTTGTATACAGCACCCAGACCAAAGGTGGCTAGCGCAATGGTAATTATTACTAGTATCAGTACCTGGGGATCGGAGAAGAATACTTGTCGGTTCATACCTACGGCCACAAAAATTAGCAGGGCGAAACCCCAGTCCACAACCTTACCTCTAACAATTTCAACATACTTTAGCAACGGCTTGGTTCTTAGGATCTGTGCTATGGCCAACGGTATAAGTACAAGCTGCACCATGGTGATAAATAGGTCGTAGGGTCTTACACCCTCACCTCGGGCAAAAGTATTAACCAAAAGGGGTGCAACAAATATTGATGCAACAAACGCCCCCGTTAACGCTATAATGGCATACTCCACCCTACCCTTTAGGAAGTAGGAGAATGGTATGATGGCCACGCCCGGAGGTGCAGCCACAATCACCACAAAACCGTAAAAAAGTTCCTTGGTAGGCATCAAGAGCCAAGCGATGGGTAAGAGAACTGCGCCAAAAACAATGTAGTTAAGCACAGCACCCATAACAAATGGTTTTGCTACCGTTTTAAAACTTTTAATGAGGAGTAAGTTAAGCCCAGTCATGGCGAAGGTCATAGTGATTGCCAAGATGTAAATATTATAATCCTTAATATATATTGAGTAGTCTCCAAAGACCAAACCCATGATTACCGCAAAGACTAGTATTGAATTACGATTGAGAAGTACAGATTTTAAAAATTTCATAGTCAAAAGTATTTGTACACAAATATATAAAATGGCTTTACAATTGCCGGAAGCATAACGCACGGGTTTGGGAATTGTTTACATCACCATTCCGATAGAATTAGCTTGATCGTTGGGTACAAACAATGGTTTTTTTAAGAAAATGACTTAGTTTTATATTCCTTTTTACAGACAGAAATCTTATCGCATATAAAATGAGACCCCAAAAATTAATCTTCTTTCTTGCCCTAGCCTTTGGTATAAGTAGCATTAGCGCCCAACAAACATTGGTACATGGAGTGCTCGACCTAACCAGTCACAATTTTACCGCAGCCACAAAAAGCATTAGGCTAAATGGTGAGGTTGAGTTCTACTGGAATAAGCTTTACACCCCAACAGATTTTAGCAAACCAGAAGATTTAACCCCTCCTATACTTGTTGCCATACCCAAATCGTGGACGGCATACAAAATAAACGATGAAAAGCTGCCCAGCAATGGGTTTGCCACCTATCGTTTTTGGATTGATGTAAAGGGTAAGGACAAGGAGCAGATACTTGGGGTTAAACTCCCCTCAATCTTCACAAGCTACAAGCTTTGGGTAAATGGGAATTTGATTGCACAAGCGGGTGTGGTTGCAACTTCGGCAGAGGAGCATAAACCCGAATTTTTTATCAACGACATTCCTTTTGTTGTTCCGGCAGCCGATCAAGGAGTTCAAACGTTGGAGTTTGTCTTTCAGGTATCAAACTACTCGCACCGAAGAGCAGGATTGGTATGGCCAACATATTTTGGCGATTTTGAAACGTTAAAAAAAGAGAGCCGAAATTTGGATATCCTAAACCTGCTGGTTATTGGAATTATCCTAATTATTGGGCTAAACCATATCAATATGTTTCTGTATAGGCGCAAGGATACATCGAACCTATACTTTGGTATTCTTAGCCTTGTAATGATCCTGCGAAACATATCTACGGGTGACAGAATTATTGCCTACATCTTTCCATCCATCAATTGGGAGTTTCTGCTTTCAATCGATAATTTCTCGGGCTACTGCACAATCCCATTCTTTGCCCTTTTCATATACAACCAGTATAGCAATGAGTTTCCCAAGATGATAAAGAATTTGCTGGTTGTGCTTGGGATTATTTTTGGCGCATTCATCTTTGTAACGCCGGCAGCTGTATTTGGCAAGTTCAATATGATATTTGAGCTTTACCTACTTTTAGGGGGGCTTTACCTAACCTTTGGTGTTTTGCTACGAGCCTCCATCAAGGGGCGTGAGGGTGCAATCTTCACATTTATTGGTATGTTTCTGCTCTATGCCACAGCCATAAACGATGTGCTAAGCAGTATGGAACTAATACAAATGCCATACATTGCTCCCTACGGGCTGGTTACCTTCATGCTGCTGCAATCATTTACTATGACTAGCAAATCGGCCAGAGCTATCAATCAGAACGAAGCGCTGAGTATAGAGCTTGCCCTAGAAAAGGAAAGCCTTGAGCAGAAAATTGAGGAACGAACCAGCGAGCTCCAAAGCCAGCATAAGGCAGTGCTCGATCATCAGGAGCGAGAAAAAATTCAAAACTGGATAGGCAAAGGGCTGGCCAAGGTTAACCATGTTCTATCAGTACATAAGGATGACTTTAGCGTGTTGAGCCGAAAAGTGCTTACAACCCTAGTTAAGTATATGGGTGCAAAGCTTGGTGCTCTATACGTTATTGATGATGAGGGCGAAAGCAAACACCTGCAGCTGGTGGCTCACTACGGGGGCAACAGGCAAATGGTTGAGCAAAACTCAACCATTGAACCTGGAAAGGGACTAGTCGGTGCAACATTTGCCGATAATCAAATTCAGGTAATAAGCAATATCCCCGACAGCTACTACGAGATTAACTCGGGGTTAGGAAGTAGCAAACCCAAAAACATACTGCTTGTTCCCCTTAGCACCGACGAGTCAGTACTTGGTGTGCTGGAGCTAGCCCGCTTTGACAACTTTAAACCTGAGGAGATTGATTTCATTAAGCAAATAGCCTTTAGCATTGCGTCGAACCTGAATAATGTGCGAATGAATGAGCGTAATGTAAACCTTATTAAGCAGCTTCAGGTTCAAGCAGCCGAGCTTCAGGAGAAGGAAGAGCGTATGCGCGAGAGCCTTGAGGAGTTGGAGTTCTATCGGGAGAACTATCTGCGTACCAAGTCAGAGCTTGATCACCTTAAGGGCAAGGATAGCAACTAACCAAAAAGTGGGGCTCTGGCCCCACTTTCATTAGCACAAATATCAATACAACTTAGCCCTTTAGCTTCATGGCCATTTGCTGGGCAATCACATCGCACTGTGCATACTTATCGTCCGAAGGTTTACCGTAGATCTCAGCTGGGTCGGCAACCATGTCAAACCCCGATTCCTCGGCAAATTTCATCAAGTTTTTCACCCCTCCCCCATTCCAGCTGTAGCTACCAAAAATGCCAAGGAATTTGTCCTTCATCTTCATGTGTATTATTTCGCGGGTGAGGCTCTCCATGAGCGGAAACATATGACCATTATATGCGCATGAGCCAAGGATCAAACCTTTGTATTTCCAAATCTCGTTGATTAGGTGACTTATGTGCGTGCGCGACACGTCATGTATTCTGATATTCTTAATGCCGTTCTCGGCCAGTCTGCGGCCAATATAGTCGGCCATCAGCTCGGTATTACCGTACATAGAGGCCACAACAATAACCACTCCTTCCTCGGCCTGGTGTAAACTCCACTTGTTGTATAAATCCAATACTTTCTGAGGATTACCGCGCCATATCGGCCCGTGCACCGGGGCAACTATATTCACGGGTAAACCGCTAAGCTTAGCAAATGCCTTTTGCACCATGTTACTGTAGGGTCCCACAATATTTGAGTAGTACCTACGCATCTCGTCCTCAAAGAAATCGAAATTTAATTCATCATCAAAAATGCCACCATCGAGCGTACCAAAGCTACCAAAGGCATCGCCAGAGAACAGGATTTGCTCGGTGGTATCGTAGGTCATCATGGTTTCGGGCCAGTGTACCCAGGGGGTCATGACGAACTTAAGCTGATGATGCCCTAGGCTAAGCTCATCGCCATCATCTACCTTGAGCAACCTATGTGTAATACCCCAGTAGGCCTCAACCATCTTGAAAGTTTTCACGTTGCCCACAATGGTAACCCCATCGAAATGGTCGAATATTGCCTTCACCTCGCCCGAGTGGTCGGGCTCCATGTGGTTGATGATTAGATAATCGAGCTTTCGGCCATCGAGTAACTTCTCAATCCGTTCGATGTAGTTGCCAGCTGCCCTATCCTCAATGGTATCAACCAAAGCGGTTTTATCATCAACTATAAGGTATGAGTTGTAGGAAACACCACGTTCAAGTGTCCACATATTCTCAAAAAGCCTTTTGCGACGGTCGTTCACGCCAATCCAGTGAACTTTACCTTTTACGGGAACAGTGTAATGCATATCGTTAAGTTTTAAATTTTTTGCGTTTAGGAATAACTGCACAAAAGTAGTAAAAGGGTTCAAACCTTTTTAGGGAATTTGCATAAAAACGAGCCAAAGGCTTAGGTGCGTAAAAGCCAGAAAGCTCATTTTGCCATAAGCAAAATGAGCTTTCTGGCTTTGAAATATCTATCTACTTCACATGGATAGCATATTCCCACGGTGCTAGCTTAACACTTGCGCCCTGAGGGAATTCAATTGTTTCATCAGTAAACAAATTGGTGTACTTGCCAACATACGCATCGCCTTTCAGCTCAACATCCTGATTTAGGTTTGATAAGTTGAAAATGGCAAACACCTTGTCCTCCTCGTTTTCCCGGGTAAGGGCAAATACGTTTACATCGTTGCTGGTTTTCACCCTAAACATATCGGCTCCTTTTTCGGCTGCATACAAGGCAGTATTTGTTTTTCTTAGGTCAATGAGCTTTTGGTAAAGGGTTGTGAACTCCTCGTTGGGTGTCCAGTCAATCTCGTCCTTCTCAAAGAATTCGAGCATACGGTTAAAGCCTACTTCTTGCCCATTGTATAGCAAGGGCATGCCAGGAATAACAAAAGTAAGGGCGGCAAAAGATTTGGCAGCAGCTTCACCCATTCTATCGAATTCAGTACCAGCCCAGCTATTCTCGTCGTGGTTGCTGGTAAAATGCATTTTAATGGTGGTTTTGGGGTAGCGAACCAGCTCGCGCTGATAGTACTCCTCTATATCAAGTACAGTTTTCTCCCCTTTGGCAATACCATTCATAATATGGTGAAACTCCCAACCATAATCAGCATCAAAGGCATACTCAAGAAGTTCCTCTTCCTCGGCTTCGGCAAGCATGAAAACTGGCTTTATTCTATCCAGCTCCTTGCGAGCTTTGTTCCAGAAATCGGTTGGAACGATTGAAGCCACATCGCAACGATACCCATCTATGTTGGCTTCCTCAACCCAAAATTTAAGAGCGCCCAACATATAGTCCCTCATCTCCATGTTGTCGTAATTGAGCTGAACCACATCGGACCAATCGAAGGGAGAGACCAGGCTGCCCAACGAGTCGCGGGTATACCAATCGGGATGTTCAAATACCAAAGGATTATCATGAGCCGTATGGTTTGCTACCCAATCGAGGATAACCTTCATTCCCAGCTCGTGAGCTTTGTCCACAAACCTTTTAAAATCGTCCATTGTGCCAAACTCGGGGTTAACACCTTTGTAGTCTTTGATAGAGTAGTAGCTACCCAGCGTACCCTTTCGCTCTACCTCACCAATTGGATGAATTGGCATTAGCCATAGAATTTTTACGCCCAGCTCCTGCAGGCGAGGGAGATGCTCCTCTAGGGCAGCAAAGGTACCTTCGGGGGTATACTGCCTAACATTCACCTCGTAAATGGTGGCATCGAAAACCCAATCGGGATGCTCCACCTTAAATGGTTCCGATGTAACATCGGCCTGAGGGGCACATGATGAGAAGGTGAGAATTAGAACCAGAGCACCTACAACAAGTAGGCTTTTAACAAATTTAATTGATTTAGTCTTCATAATATATTATGTTTAAAATTAAAATAACAGCAAGGCATTTCATTCGTTTGCACAAAATTCATTGCATTTTGTTGTAACATATTGAAAAACGGGCGCTATTTTTTTTGTACTTTTGCTTCCGTGGAAAAATTTGGCACAATAAAAATACGGCAATTCAAATACCCTTCAAATTTTTGAGCCTTTTGATATCCGAAAATCGTAGCAAACGATGGAAATTTACTTAACAATATAATTGAGATTTATTTATGAAAAGAGTGCTAGTAGCAACCGGAGGTGGGGACTGCCCTGGGCTTAACGCAGTGATTAGGGCCATTGTAAAACGTGCCGAGCAGGAAAGAGACTGGGAGGTAATAGGAAGTATCGAATCATTCAATGGTATCCTTAGGGAACCAACCGAGATACGGGTGCTCGATGAGCGCTCAGTAGCTGGAATTCACGTACAGGGAGGAACCATAATTGGTTCAACCAACAAGGGAGGCCCCTTTGCATGGCCTATCAAGAAAACCGATGGCACGTGGGATTACGTAGACAGGTCGGACGAGATGATTCGTAAACTCCAGTACCTAGGCGTTGATGCAGTGATTAGTATTGGTGGTGATGGATCACAAAAAATATCTCAAGCCCTGTACGAGAAAGGACTAAATATTATTGGTGTACCCAAAACCATTGATAATGACCTGTCAGCCACCGACTTCACCTTCGGGTTCCAAACTGCTGTTCAAATTGCAACCGATGCGGTTGACAAGCTTGTAACCACCGCGGCAAGCCATAACCGTGTTTTGATACTGGAGGTAATGGGGCGCTTTGCTGGTTGGATTGCCCTTCATGCAGCTATTGGAGGTGGGGCTGAGGTTTGCCTCATCCCCGAAATTCCATACGACTTGAACGTTGTTCTAGAGCGCCTCAAGTCGAGATATAGCCGTGGAAAAGGCAATGCCATTGTGGTAGTGGCCGAAGGGGCTAAATCGAAGGACGGCGACGTAGTGGCCGAAGAGAGTAGTGAAGTAGGTTACAAAAACGTTCGACTTGGTGGTATTGCTCACAAGATATCATACGATCTGAAGAAGGCAGGTTTTGAGGCCGATATGCGCGAAACAGTATTAGGTCACCTGCAACGGGGAGGTATTCCTAGTGCATACGACCGAATTTTGGCTGCTCAGTTTGGGGTTAAAGCCTTTGAGATGGTTCTGGAGGGCCGTTTTGGTGAAATGGTTGCCTACCGTCACCCCGATATTATATCGGTTCCCCTTACCGATGCCATTGGTAAACCAAACTTTGTTGACCCTTCATGCGATTTGGTACGAACCGCACGTGGTTTGGGTATTAGCTTTGGCGACTAAACCAGGTAAACTAATTAACAAAAATGCCCCATGCTAATTATGCGTGGGGCATTTTACATATAATCAAGACGTTATGCCTTTGCCTTCTCCTTAGGATACTCTATCCTTGCGTGGTAAATATTTTGTAGCTTCTTTTTAAACACCTCCTTAATTACTGAGATATCTTTAAATGTAATATTGGCATCGTTAAACTGCTTCTCAACCTGCTGATAATTGATAATTGACTCTACCAAATCGTTAATTGTTTCTACTGTAATTTGTTTGAGCGCGCGTGAAGCGGCTTCAACAGAATCTGCCATCATGACCACAGCCGTTTCTCGCGAAAAGGGTCTTGGCCCTGGGTAGCTAAATGCCTCTAGCTCCGCTTCAGCCTCTGGAAATTTATCCTTGTAAAGTCTATAAAAGTATAAAACCCTGGTTGTTCCGTGGTGAGTTCTGATAAAGTCAATAATTTGTTCGGGCAAGCGATTCTTTTTAGCTATTTGAACCCCATCAGAAATGTGACGGATAATAATCTCTGCGCTCTCCTCGAAATCGAGACCTTTGTGAGGGTTGAAATCGGGAGACTGATTCTCTACAAAATAGTACGGATTGCTCATCTTCCCAATGTCATGGTACAAAGCACCTGTTCTCACCAAGAGCGGATTTCCCCCAATTTGGTGAATAGCGCTCTCGGCAAGGTTAGCTACCTGTAGCGAGTGTTGGAATGTGCCAGGAGCCACCTCCGCTAGCTTTCGGAGTAAATCCTGATTGGTGTCGGAAAGCTCCATAAGGGTAGTATCCGAGAGGAATCCAAATACCTTTTCGAAAACATAGATCAGCTGGTACGAAGCAAGAAGCAACAGCGCATTTGCTGCAAACCACCCAATGTAAATTGCATTCATAGCGCTTGGTTTACCCTCCTGTATTAACACAATTCCCAGGTACAGCACGGCATAGGTTACAAATATGTACCCCACCGCAAGGAAAAGCTTGCTGCGCCTGTACACCTTGGTAAGGCTTATGATGGCAACCACACCCGCAATGAAGTGCATAAAAACAAACTCGAAGCTATTGGGCACAAAAAAACCAACAATAAAAACGGTTATAATATGGATGAAAAGGGCTAAGCGAGAGTCGTAAAAGGTTCGTATAAAGATTGGCACAATGGCAAACGGAATGATGTAAATACTAACCAGTTCGCGTCGTAAAAGTAAAAACGACAATATCGACAACGCGCTTATTACAAGGAGTATAAACACTAATTTCGAATCGCTATAAAGTACCTCTCGCCGAAAATTCAGTAGGAAAAGGAAAAGGATAAAAAACAGCATTGTAACAATTAACGCCTGACCTAATATGAGAAGTTTGGTATTACCCAAATGATTTAGCCTGCTTTCAAACTCTCGCCTAAGTGAGTAAAGTATCTGGTATAGCTCCGAGTTTACAACCTCTCCCTTGGTAATAATTCTTTCACCGGCATAAATCAACCCCTTTGTTGCAGATAAGCTAGCCAACATATCGCTAGTAACCTGTTGGGTAGTTTGCGAATCGTAAAGTAAGTTAGGGTTAACGTATTTAGTTAGATTTAGCTTTAGAATAATATCAGTTTCAGGGCCAGAATTTGTGGCGGCAAGCTGCGAAGCATAGGTTTTAACATTGTCAACTGCTCGATTAACTTGATACACCTCTGAGATATCAGTCTCAAAAGCCTGATTATTCTTAATGATTGTAATTCCCCCTTGTATGTCTCCACGAAGGTCAGAGAACTCATCAGGGAAAAAAACTCCAACCCGATGCACTCTTTCAATGCCCTCTTCCATCCTTCTTAGCAATGTATCATTCGGATTGCGATTGGTTTCAAGTTTTTCCCATTCAGCAATAAAGTCTGTCCTGAATTGCTGTTTGGCAAGGGCAACAGCAGAAGTATCGTACTTAAAAAAGGGCTTGAAATTATTAAGGATGGCATTACGTTCGGCAATAAACTCTGCATCGGTTTTGTAAATTGGGAAATCGAATGGTGCAACCAGATCGTCATGCATCCACTCCATACCACGTTGAAACTCATACTTAAACCTACGTTCCTTGGGCAAGGCAAGCAGAATTAAAACAATTGCCAGCGCGAAGTAAACACCTCTTAGTATTTCACGATAGTAGGTCTTTATAAAACGCAAAAAAATCTTCATACTAAAGTAAATATTGGTTAATCAGCAATACAAAAGTAACATTTTTAAAGCCATATGGTTTCAATTTACGATATTATACAACCCCCAAAATGCCATTTCGGGTATTGGCTCAATAAGTAATTGCATGTGTTCGGTCCCGAACAGGACGTATACGATTACGAGCATACACCAAAAGATTGAAACATTATTTTATATCTACATATCAACCCATTGCAGGTTTTGGTATACAGTATGATGTCTCAAGAAATTGGCTGAATATATCCAAACATATCAACCAAATTATTATATACAGCTTTAGTTGTAATAAAAACCACTACTTGTACACCCAAAAAGCACTAAACTATGTTTAAAATTACATTAAGGTTTCGGTACGTAACCTTAGCTCTCAGAAAGAATATACCCTAATCACATTTTTGGATTAGCGGTAGGGATTGCCAGCGTATTGCTTATCATGCTCTAACGTAATAGATGAGATGAGCTACAATAAGTTTCGTCCCAACGCAAAAAATATTTACAGAGTATGCCTCGATGCCAAGCTAAAAGGAGTCATTAGCAATGCCCCATTGGGCCTACTACAACAGAAACCTATCTTGATATAACTAATATGATTATCCGCTTTGGTACCTATATCATTTTTGCGTCATCGCAATCCCGACGTTGTTTATCGGGAAAAGCAGTATTTAGCTATGATTTACAACAAATTGCTTCTTCGGGAAAAGTACTCCCTGCCTACCGCCTGCCTGCCCTTTAGATTTACACTATGAATTTCTTTGACATTTTTTACCTTGCAACACTGTAACAAAACAGCAGGGGTGAACTATCAGCCTGCATAGGAGCGAGTCCTATCTGCCGAATAAGTCCCCTGCCGTTAAGCGATTAAGCATCAAATAGAATTCAAGGCTTTTAGGCATATTTGCAGATAATCATAGCAACTAATTACACCCGGATGTTCTCGTTCGGCGGCGACCCAGATATTCGATATGACGATAAGGTTTTTGTTGAGAAAAAAGCTATTTATGCCAACGCTACATTCTTTAAGGTATTCAACGGGTTTAAGCTAATCCGTGGAGATGGAAATAATATTCTTAATTTGCCCCACCAAGTGGTCATAACCCAATTGACAGCTCGCAAGTATTTTGGCGATGACGATCCAATTGGTAAAGTTGTTAACGTTTGGCAAAGCAGTCAAAGTTGGGAAGTAGTTGGAGCTATGGAGGATGCGCCCCAAAACAGTCATTTCAGGTTCGATATGATCTGTTCGATGGTTTCAATACCACTTGCTCAATCCACAATACGTTGGGATACCAAGCCTTTAAGGCTGCCAGAACCAATCCAGCCCTAACATTGAAATACGAATAGCAAACCTCATTAAGCACATCCAAAAACCAACTAGCATTAGTCCCAAAGAAAAGCACTTCAGCTAATCTTGAAACTAGCTGTTTTCCAAGATGATAAAACGATAAACAATCGATTATAAGGAGCCGCTTTAGCCCAAGGATTATCCAAATTGCTGCTAGAAGGGCAATCGAGCCTTAGGCACAGAGCTGTGAGAGGCATACTCACCCCGAAGATACTTGTAGTGTCCAGCTATGGCTATCATGGCAGCATTATCGGTGGTGAACCTAAACTCTGGTATGTAAGTATTCCACCCCAAGCGTTCACCTGCCTCAAGGGTAGCATTTCGTAATCCCGAGTTGGCCGCCACACCTCCTGCCAAGGCAATTTCTTTTATACCCAAATCCTTTGCGGCAGCAGTAAGCTTATCCATTAGAATGGAAACGATGGTATGCTGCAACGATGCGCACAGATCGGCTTTCCGCTCCTCAATAAAATTGGGCTGGGCCTTTAGCTGATCCCTTAGGAAGTAGAGAAACGACGTTTTTAGACCACTGAAGCTAAAGTCGAGCCCATGGGGCAATGGTTTAGCAAACTTAAAAGCGTTGGGATTACCCTGGGCTGCCAAACGATCGACGACAGGCCCACCCGGATAACCCAATTCCATCACCTTGGCGCACTTATCAAAAGCCTCACCGGCTGCATCGTCTATGGTTTTTCCAACAATCTCCATCTTATCAAAATTGCTCACCACAACCAGCTGGGTATGCCCACCGGAAACCAACAGGCAAAGGAACGGAAACCGTGGGAGCTTCGTTTCGTCCGAAGTTATTATGAAATGCGATAGGATATGGCCATGTAGATGGTTTACCTCAATAAGGGGAATCTTCTGTGCTAGCGCAAAGCCCTTGGCAAACGAGGTACCCACCAGTAGCGAACCAAGTAGGCCAGGCCCCTGAGTAAAAGCAATAGCTGATATATCTTTTGGCGATAACCCTGCCTGCTTAATGGCGGTATCAACCACTGGAATTATGTTTGCCTGATGGGCACGCGAAGCCAGCTCGGGCACAACACCTCCATACTCCTCGTGAACCTTCTGGTTGCTGATAAGGTTTGATAGCAACCATCCGTCCTTTATTACCGCTGCAGAGGTATCATCGCATGATGATTCTATCCCTAAAATTATTACGCTCATAGTATATAAATATACGCTCAACAAAAACCCAAAACTTTGGTTAATATTTATTAAAAAAATCTCCTGCTTTTAACTAATTTCGGGCGTTTTTAAGCTGTGGCATGGTTTGTGCTAAAGTAAAAGTTCAAATTCAAATTTTGGTGGGCAAAGTTATTAAAAAATCGGTTTACATTTTTTTGATATTAGCAATTGTGCTACTATCAATCCCCACGTCAGTTTGGCTAATCATTCAGCACAGCAAAGTTCAAACCTGGCTAGTGGGCCAAACCACCAACATGCTTGAGAACAAGCTGGGCGCCAAGGTTTATATCGAAAAATTCGACTTTCGTCTATTCAACAGGGTACTCCTACGCAACGTGTACATCGAGGATCACAATCAGGATACGCTGCTCAACGCCAAAACCATCACGGCCAGCCTTTTGGGCTACAACAACGGCAAAAACATTCTAAAGTTTCATCGGGTTAGCCTGGATGAAGCCAAGCTAAACTTTGAGACCGATACCCTCGGAAATATGAACCTTACAGTGTTCATCAATAAGCTTTTCCCTCCCCGCGACTCTGCCAAAACAAGAAATGATGATGGATTGGGGTTAAGCTTTAAGCATGCGCGAATCGCCGATTCAGAGTTTCGAATGCACAAGCAAAACGTTACGCCCACTGAGGATAGAATAAACTTTGAAGATCTATACGTTAAAGCTTTAAACCTAAACCTGAGAAACCTTAGCATTACGGGCGATACCATTTCATTCACAATTGAAGAGCTAACCGGTTTTGATAAAAGCGGTTTTGTGATTGATCGCTTTAGAACAAAAATGAGCCTCAGCAGCCAGCATATGAATTTTGAAAAGCTACAAATTCATGCTATGGATGCGAGCATCAACCTACCCTACCTCAGGTTTAGCTACGATGGATGGGATGCCATGAGCGACTTTCTGAACGCAGTAGACCTCGATGGTCAGATCGAGACAACCACCCTTTCAACCCGTGCCCTCTCCTACTTTGTTACTGGTTTAAGTCAGTTCGATGAAACAGCCGACATTGAAGCACGGTTTAGGGGTAGCATTAGCGATCTGCGCGTACGAGACCTAAGCATTAAAACGGCCGACACTACGTCCATCATGGCAAATGTTAACCTAATGGGGCTTCCCGATTTTCAATCAACATTCATCTTCGTTGATATTAAGGAGCTAATAACAACGTCTGACGATCTGCAAAGCTTCAGGTTTACCGATACCCAACAAAAAATCATATCAATTCCTGATGATCTGCACAGCCTAAACCACTTATCGTTTACGGGTAGCTTTACTGGGTTTATTACCGATTTTGTGGCCTACGGCACCCTTTCTACCGATATCGGAAATGTATCAATGGATCTTTCGTTTAAGCCCGACCAGCAGAGAGCAACAACATTCCAAGGGAATCTATCAACAAATCAGCTTAACCTCGGGAAGCTAATTGCAAACGATCTGCTGGGCAAGGTTAGCTTGGCAGCAGCAATTAATGGTAATATCGACAGCGAGAACAATTTGAATGTTACAACCGAAGCAAGGATACACTCCATTGAAGCCAACAACTATCGCTATACCAACATTGAAGTTTCAGGAGGATTGAGCAATAAGAATTTTGAGGGATCACTTCGGCTCGACGACCCAAACGCTAAGCTTAACTTTTTGGGATCGCTTAACTTTTCCGACTCCATTCCCGTGTTCGATTTCTCTGCATTTGTTCCTAAACTCGACTTGGTAAAGCTTAACCTAAACAGCGCCGATAGCATATCGCAAGCTTCGTTTCTTTTAACAGCAAAATTCTCGGGAAACAACATCGACAATACCACGGGTGAAGTTAAGCTGGTTAATGGCTTATACCGCAACCAGAATGGCGAAATAAAAACGTCAGACATCATCATTACCGCCAACAACTCGATTGACAGCAAGCAGATAACCTTAAAATCGGAGTTTGCCGAGGGGGAGCTGCGGGGCAAATACAATTACGCCAACATATTCTCTTACCTTCAGAATATGATATACCTATACCTCCCCGCCCTGAGTAGCGATAACACCAAACCCGAGATTATACCTACTGGTGTAGATAATCCTGAATACAACGACTACATCATTAGGCTACGCCTAAGGAATACCCGCAAGCTAACCGATGTGCTATTCCCCTCGTTCCGCATTGCCGAAAACACCAATATTTTTGGTATTTACAACCCCGATTTTCAAACCCTTAACCTAAAGGTTAAAATTCCTGAGATAGAGCTGGCAGG
>JAVERU010000069.1:0-16016 GCA_034006965.1 Tenuifilaceae bacterium | reverse complement strand
AGCTGGCTGGCGAGCACACTGGCGTATTTACTGGTAAAGGCCGTAACTGGGGTGGTTCACTTATTCGTCCTGAAGCTACTGGTTTTGGTGGTATCTATTTTATTGCCCACCAGCTTAAAACCAAAGGTCTTGATTTCAAAGGCAAAACCGTAGCCCTTTCAGGATTTGGTAACGTGGCTTGGGGTGCTGCTATTAAAGCTACCGAGTTTGGTGCCAAAGTGGTTACCATTTCTGGCCCCGACGGTTACATCTACGATGAGGCTGGCCTTAACGAGGAGAAGATTGAGTATATGCTCGAGCTTCGCAACTCGAACCAAGATATCGTTGAGCCATACGCCAAGAAATTCCCTGGCTCTAAGTTTGTTGCTGGTAAAAAGCCTTGGGAAGTTAAGGTTGATATCGCTATCCCTTGTGCAATCCAAAACGAGCTTAACGGCGACGATGCTGCTACCCTTGTGAAGAACGGCGTATTGTGCGTTACCGAATTGTCAAATATGGGTTGTACTCCAGAAGCTATCGAAACTTTTATCAAGCATAAAATTCCTTTCGGTCCGGGTAAAGCAGCCAATGCTGGTGGTGTAGCCACATCTGGTTTGGAAATGACTCAAAACAGCATGAAGCTTAGCTGGACTCGCGAAGAGGTTGATGAGAAACTTCAGCAAATCATGGAGAACATCCACCACGCTTGCGTTGAGTACGGAACCGAAGCCGATGGTTATGTAAACTACGTAAAAGGTGCTAACATTGCTGGCTTCATGAAGGTAGCTAACTCAATGTGCGATCTTGGTTTGGTAATGTAACTCCAACTATAATCAACAAAAAAGGGGGCAAATGCTCCCTTTTTTTTATTCCCTAATTTTATCTAAAATCCTATTCAACTCTGTTACCTCATCGAGGGTTAAATTTCCTAAAAGCGTTTCCACGTGCTTTTCCCAAGCGAGCAAGCTGGCTAACAGATCAAGCCCCCTTGGGGTTATGTCAACCGAGCGCTGTCGTTTATCCAACGAATTTGAAGAGCTGGTAACAAGTCCTTTCTCTTGAAGCCTATCCACCAAGCGGCTAACATCGGGATTGCGATCGAGCATTCGCTCCTTAATAAACCCCACATTTAAGGGTGCCTCATCCTTAAAGCCCCGAAGTATACGCAGCACATTGTACTGCTGCTCGGTTAGCCCATGCTTTTTTAGCTCCCGGAAGAAATCGTAGCTCAAGCTACGTGCGGTATACGAAAGGTTAATGAATCCCTTGTGGTACTCATTCCTAAATCGCCCCTTAATCTCATCCTCAATTCTCATACTTATTCTATTTACCACTCCAAATTTAAAACAAAAAACCCACTGGCAAAACTTACCAATGGGTTAAGGGAGGACTGAATAGTGGATTAAAAGCGCAATTAGCCGCGGAGGGGTTTAAGCGCACTACCCCATGCTACAACCTGACCAATCATAGCATTAACCGAATCGGCCTGATGTGGTGCTGGCTTAAACACGCTAAAGTTCTCAAAATCGGTGAATAGCGATAGCGACACCTGTGCCCTCACATCGGCAATTTGTAGCTCAGCCATGATTTGCCTAAGCTGCTCAACCGCACGAACACCTCCTGCCGAACCAAACCCAACAAAACCAGCAGCCTTATTGTTCCATTCGGCATAAATATAGTCGATAGCATTTTTAAGCGCACCTGTGGGTGCGTGGTTGTACTCAGGGGTAACAAAGATAAATGCATCCAAAGAGCCAATCTTCTCGGCCCATACCTTGGTGTGATCCTTAGCGTACTGATTCATGGCAGGTGGAACGGGCTCATCGAGCAGTGGCAACTTGTAATCTGCTATATCTATCACCTCAAACTGAGCATCATCTCGTTGCTTGGCTATTTCATAAACCCACTTTGCTACTGCCTCGGAGTTGCGACCTGGTCGTGTGCTCCCAATAATAATTCCAATCTTAATCATATCTCAATGCAATTTTAGTTGTTGTTTAGTTCGATTTATAAACCTTGGATTTTATATGTTATAACATATATTTTAATGATATGTTCAAAAAGGATATAAAAGATTTGAAGATTTTTCCTAAAAATATCTTTGCAAATGAACAAGCAAAGCCTACCCACGTTACCACTTGAATTGGAAAAGTTCACTATTTTTGCTCATCAACAAATTTTAAATAAAAATCATTCGCAACATGCAAACATCAAGTATTATATACCTAGGCGAGCTGCGCACCGAGGCGGTTCATAAACTATCGGGAAATAAATTGATTACCGATGCCCCACCCGATAATCAGGGGAAAGGCGAATACTTCTCGCCCACCGATTTGCTGGCCACCTCGCTGGGCAGCTGTATGCTCACCATTATGGGCATTGCAGCGCGTACCCACGGTTTCGATATCGATGGTACCAAGGTGGCCATCACCAAGGTAATGGGAACCAACCCGCGCAGGGTGGTTGAAATTGTGGTTGAGCTAACTTTCCCCCACAATAGCTATAGCCCCAAGGAGCGAAAACTCCTTGAGCTATCAGCCAAGGAATGCCCTGTGGCCAACAGCCTCCACCCCGATTTGAAGCAAATGGTGAAGTTTGAGTTTGTACAGTAAGATTACCTAAAAAAATGCAACAGCTCTGTTCCAAAAAAGCGCTGTTGCATTTTGCCATTTTTTTACAGATATTTACAGCAATACTAGTGATATGAAATCAGCCACTAAAATTGCCCTGCTGGCCATTGCCCTAGCCTTTACGCTAAAAGCGTGCGACAAGCCCAGCTATCCCGAAAACTCTATTCTGGGTACATGGCGATGCTTCGAGGAGGGTTCCGTTTCAGGGTATCGACAATACAATGTGAGCCTTGATTACAATGGTACTGATTCGACAATGATTAAGATTTATAACTTTTACAACCTTGGCTTCGAGGTGGAGACCTACGCCACCGTGTCGGACACCCTAATTGAATTACTTGGCACCAATACTTACAACGATTTCTCGGGCACCGGCCACATCGAGCGCGACTATAGCGCCATATACTGGCGATTCTCCTACTCGGGCATATCAGGCTCGGATCCACAGGTTGAAGCTGCTTTTAGACGTTTCTAGAGCCGGTGAAAACCCGTTAAATCCCATTCAACAGCTAAATATCAAAATCAATAAAACAAATACGACATGAGAACAACCGTTTACAAAACGATTTGCCTTGCCATTGCCCTTTGGCTTGGAGGCAACGTGGCATTTGCCAATGGCAATAACAACACCTTTATTCCCAGCAAACTTTTTGAGCTGGAGTCGGTGGGCGAGGTAGCTCTTTCGCCTAGTAAGGAGGTGATTGCCTACACCGTAACCGTTCCTCGCCCCATGGATCATAAGCCGGGCGGCGACTATCGCGAGCTGCATTTGGTAAACCTAAAATCAAAGGAGGTTACCAAGCTAATTACGGGCGAGGTATCAGTATTCTCGTTGGGATGGACTCCCAATGGCAAAGCCATAACGTTCAGGGCTAATAGACCCGAAGCCAGAGGAACACAGGTGTACAAAATTGATATCGACAGCCAAGAGGTGGAGCTCGTGCTTAACCATAGCGCATCGGTGTCGCAGTACCA
Organism: Tenuifilaceae bacterium; assembly: GCA_034006965.1. Classification (GTDB taxonomy): domain Bacteria; phylum Bacteroidota; class Bacteroidia; order Bacteroidales; family Tenuifilaceae; genus Perlabentimonas. The sequence goes on along the minus strand of JAVERU010000069.1, from coordinate 12,432 downwards.
CCTTTTGGAAAACGCAATGGTATTCACATCGCTAAACGATGACGACCCTACCCGTGTTGAGCTCCGCGAAAAGGGCTTTAACATTGAGATATTTGAGGAGGAGTGGCGTCATATCAACCTATATATCCACGACTTTGCAACAAACGAAACCCGCCAGCTAACCAAGGATGTAACCGTGTTCGACTTCGCGGTTTCGCCCAATGGCAAGATGGTTGCCGCTGCAATAGCACCGCAGAATTTGGTGGACGACTCCTACATGTTCAAGCGCGTTCATACTATCGATATGGAAAGCGGCGAAATGTCTCAGCTGGTGGACAATCCTGGCAAGTTGGGCAATATGGTGTGGAGCCCCGATGGTAAAAAGTTAGCCTTCCGCTCAGCATCGAAACTAGAGGATTCGGTTGTGGGTAGCCTATTCGTTGTGGATGTTCCCAACAGCCAAAAATTTGCAGAGCTACGCAACTACGCCGAGGGGCTTGAGATGTCAATCATTGATATGGGCTGGAAGGATAACTCCACCCTACTATTTGCTGCCGAGGAGGGGGTAGACATTGTGCTAAGCGAGCAGAAGCTGAAAGCCAAGGCAAGAACCAGTCTGACTAACCCGGGCGACGTGGTATTTCGTCGCTTTCAGCATATTGATGGACTGGTAGCATTTGCAGGTCATACGCCTGCGCATCCCACCGAAGTATTTACCTTTGGCGTGAAGGGGAAAAATCTTGAACGAATTACCCAGCACAACCCTTGGTTGGCCAATGTGAAGCTGGCTAAGCAGCGTAAGTTCGAGTACGAGGCCCGCGATGGAATGCGCATTGAGGGTGTATTGGTTTATCCGCTTAATTTTCAGGAGGGACAGTCGTACCCGCTTATCACCTATATTCACGGTGGCCCCGAGGCAGCCGTTCAGAATGGTTGGACGACTAACTACTCCACCTGGGGACAATATGCTGCTGCACGCGACATGTTTGTTTTCATGCCCAACTACAGGGCCAGCTCGGGTCGTGGTGTCGATTTCTCCATGGTAGGCTATGGCGACCTAGTTGGTGTGGAGTACGATGATGTGCTGGATGGTATCGATAACCTTATTGAGATTGGCTATGTTGACAAGAATCGCGTTGGCTTGGGGGGTGGTTCTTACGGTGGATACTTCGCGGCATGGTCGGCCACCAAGCATACCGAACGATTTGCAGCATCGGTGGTATTTGTTGGTATTAGCAATCAGGTTTCAAAGCGCAATACCACCGATATACCCTGGGAAGATTACCATGTTCATTGGGGATTTTGGAATCATGAGAACCTAGAGAAGGTATGGGGCGCAAGCCCAATTAAGTACGCTCACCAGAGCAAAACGCCAACCCTAATCCTGCATGGAACCCATGATTCACGCATCCATCCCGAGCAGGGACTACAGCTTTACCGAGCCCTTAAGCTACACGGCGAGGCGCCCGTTCGGCTGGTGTGGTACCCCAACGAGGGCCATGGCAACCGAATAAACCTGAATCGTTACGACTACCTCCTACGCACGTTGCAATGGTTCGAGTACTATCTAAATCCTGAAAACTCAAGGAGCGAAATTCCTGAAAAATATCTGCAATACTAAATGCACAAGGCAAAGCGAGGGGTACATTTACTCCTCGCTTCGCTTTACATAGGATTGTTAGTAAGCAATAATACTTTACCTTTGCATCAAATACATTAAAGGGATGGCTGAAATTGGAAAAACCAACAACCTGCGGGTTGTGAAAAAGATTAGCATAGGCTGCTACCTCGATGGTGGTGAGCACGGTGAGATTTTGCTACCTCGTCGCTATGTACCCGAGGATATTAAGGTTGACGAGTACATCGATGTTTTTATCTACTTCGACTCGGAGGATAGGATTATAGCCACCACCGAGGAGCCCAAGATTAAGCTGGGCGAAATTGCCATGCTAAAGGTGGTGTCGGTTACCCATGCCGGCGCATTCCTCGACTGGGGACTTCCCAAGGACATCTTTGTGCCGTTCAAGGAGCAGAAACAGCGAATGGAGGTGGATAAGTGGTACATCGTGGCCCTTTACATCGATTACGAGACCAACCGCTTGGCCGCATCGGCGAAGGTTGATAAGTTTCTCGACAACACACCTCCCGAATATGAAGTTGGACAGGAGGTAGATATATTGATATACAACAAAACCGACCTGGGCTACAGCGCCATTGTGAACAACGCCCACTGGGGCGTAATATATGAAAACGAGGTTTTCCGACACCTTAGCCGCGGCAAGCAGCTTAAAGGTTATATCAAAAAAATTCGCGATGACGAAAAAATCGACCTAATACTACAAAAGCCAGGCTACGAAAAGGTTGACGATATATCGAAAATCATCATTGACAAATTGGAGAAGAACAACGGCGTGCTGTGGCTAACCGACAAGAGCGCCCCCGAAGAGATATACGGCTTGCTGGGCATCAGTAAAAAGGTTTTCAAAAAGGCCATAGGCGCGCTGTACAAGGCGAAGCTTATAACCCTTGAGGAGAAGGGAATAAGGCTGGTGGAATAGTAGCTGCTTGATGTGAAATTCTTTCTAATTCACCTCTATCGACATACTGCAAGCGTAACCCGGATACCGCACGACTCCCGTCTTGAGGTAACTAAGATTTTGTTGTATCAAATGCCACATAAGTGACTCGTGCGGTAGCAGTGGACTTCTAGAAATTTTAGTCGTTATCTAACAATTTATAATTTCGGCTAGGGCTATTCCGCCTGCCAAAGAAAATGCAATAAATAATATGGATACTCAATGTGTTGCCTAAAATGGTCACAATTAGCAGTATAGTAGGTCGTTATGTAAGATTTTGAGAAATCAACAGATTTATCACTAGACCAATAGGCTATATGTCGAAATAGGTATAACATTGAGTATTCGTTTAAAATTTAATGGTTGTTTTCATCCCTGTTTGGCAAAAGATATCAGGGCTAAAGCCCAGCTTCTCATTAGAATTCTTAACCCTGCCCTAAAGGACAGGGTTATTGTTTTCGTTCATTGAGGTATGAATCATATCATATAAACCTGTGGAATGAAGTTGGGAGGCCCTGGAGGCGTTTGAATCCCAGTAATGGTAATTGTATTGGTAATAAGGGAGTAAATCACCTCATCCTTCCTCATAGAGCGTACAGCCAAGGGGCGGGAACAACCCAAGGTTACGGAGCACAACACCCCTCATACCGCCCTCGAGCCTACCTAACTCCCGAAACATATCGCGGGTAGTTTTGGAGAAAACCACCTTTCTGTTCCATCTAACAATCTTGTATAATAAGCGAACCTTCCCTTGCGCTACATACTTTTTGGATGGAACCGAGCCATGACCCGAGGTGTTCATGCTATGCGTGAGCTTTAGCCAGAGGGAACGTTTAAAGGTAGTGGAAATGGTGAACACCTTTTTGTTGGGGTCGTTCGCCAGCAGCTGCATTACCGCCATACCCTTACTATCTATTGCTCCCCGACCCCAAACCTGCCCATTGGCAATGGTTCCCGAAAATGGTGGTTAAGTAAACTGTTCGCAGTTCTCGGCAGGAACAACATCAATATGGTTAAGGAAAATAATGTTGAGCTGGTTAAACGAGAGCGGATACAAAGAGGCGGAAAAATTGAAAATATCGGTGTGGTTTGTAAAAACCTCTATGTGCATACCCTTAATCATAGCCATGGTGGCAAGGTATTGGCCAGCGGGCATCACCCGTTACCGATGCATACTGAATGTAGTCGCTAATAAAAACGGCAGAGTGAGGGATGGAATCGTGCTGAACATAAGCATTTAAGGCAGTATGAAGAGATTGAAAAGAAACGATTACAAAGAGAATGATTGCAGTAGCAAGATTTCGCGTAAAGAATTAGGTTAGCCTGTTTGTGATGTCGAAGAAGAATTGATTTCTAAGCCCACTCACAATTACCCAACCTCAAATTTATTTGATATAGGGTGTCTATAAAATGATAAGCTAATACCTGTTGGCATTTAGCATGACCAAAGTGCAGTCGAAAACGACCTCAATACCATTCTCACGGGCAAGTTTAAACAGCTCGGGGTTTTCGGTACCTGGGTTAAAAATTATGCGCTTGGGCTTAAGCCCAATGATGTAGTCGATGTAATCTCGCTGCCTGTATGGGTTAAGGTATAGCGAAACGGTATGGATATCGGTAGGGAAAACCGGATAGTCTAGTATTTGCACGCCCTCAACCTCACCCGGACGAGCACCAATGGCGACAACCTCAATATTGTGGTTAACCAAACTTTTTATGGCCAGCAGGGAGAAGCGCCCTTGTCGGGTACTAGCACCAAGCACCAGCGTTTTCTTGCTCATATTAAGTCGTTTTGTATAGCATCACAACGGCATAGGCCGATATACCTTTCTCGCTACCAACAAAGCCCAACTTCTCGGTGGTAGTAGCCTTAACCGATACGCTGCCCTTATCAAGGGACAAAATCTCCTCCAGCGTTTGCTGCATCAAGGGGATAAAATCCCTTAGCTTGGGGCGTTGTAGGCATACGGTGGAGTCGATATTGCCGATGGTGTAACCCTCATCGGCAATAATTTGAGCGGTTTTTTTAAGGATGATTTTGCTGTCGATTCCCTTAAGCGACGGGTCTGTATCGGGGAAATGGTAGCCGATATCGCGCTGGGCAACGGCCCCCAGCAGGGCATCGCAGATGGCGTGGATTAGCACATCGCCATCGGAATGGCCAACGGAGCCAAGGTGGTGATCGACCTTTAGCCCGCCAATCCACAGATCGTAACCTGGGGCCAAGGCATGAACATCGTATCCTACACCTATCCTAAAATTCATCGCTGCTGCTGGTTTCGTTGTCCGGGACGCACAGGTTCAAACTCGAACGACAAGGTAAACCTAAACGTATTGGCCAGGGGGTTAGAGAGCCCTGCAGTTGGAATAAGGTATGCAAAATCGAGATTGAAAACATTGTACTTAACACCTGCTCCAAGGGTGAAATACTTTCGGTTTCCTTTGGTTGAGTGCTCATCGAAATAGCCTGCCCTTATGGCGAACTGGCCAGCATAGAGATACTCAATCCCGGCCGATAAGCTCACCTCGCGAAGTTCCTCGCGGAATCCTCCCGGCGCATCGTAGAATGATTGCAGCATACCAGTAAGCACAGGCACATCGGGGTTCATCCCTTTTAAAATCTCACCGGTTTCGGTATTCCAAATGGGAGGCGTTGGTACAAGTAGCTTGTTCCCGTCAACCATAAACGACACCTTGTTGTACTGATCCATATCGATGCTAAACCGTCCACCAATCCTCATATTTATAGGGATAAACATTTTGTTGGGATCCTCACTGTACGACATCTTAGCACCAATGTTTGAAATGTTTACGCCCAGCGCCAGCTCGGCATCCTTACTATCGACAACTAGCGGAGTTTGATAGTACGATGATATGTCGGCAGCAACGGAGTTGCCTGCTTTGGATTCGGATTGGCCAGGCTGAGAATAACCTCCGGTTAAGTCGGAGCGAATGTAACGAAACGCTAAGCTACCGCTTATCTTGTCGGAGAATTTCCGAGAATAGGCTGCATCCAAAGCAAACTCGTTGGCATTATGGTCGAGCAATCTGGTTCCCCGCTCATCGGTAAAAATTATGGTCCCCATGGAGAAGTATAGCAGCGATGCGCTCACCACTTGCTGCTCATCAAATCGGTAGTACCCCACGAGGTAGTTTAGATCCATATCCTTGATAAGGTTTTGCAACCATGGCGTATACGAGTATGCAACACCCCAACTTTTATCGATAAAGGCATACTTTGCGGGATTCCAATGCTGACTATTGGCATCGGGGAGAGAAGCAGCCCCCAAATCGCCCATTGATGCTGCTCTGGAATCGGGGGCTATGGTTAGAAAAGGAACGGCAACCCTTAGGGCATTTAAACCACCTACAAAATCAAGTTCCTCTTGAGATTGGGATGATACAGACATGGAAAAGACCAAGGAAATAGATAGTAAAACTATTAATCGTTTAATCATCATATTTAGAATTTAGAATCGCAAAATTAGTTGAAATGATAACATTAAAAAATTTGGTTTAGTATTCGCACCCTATTTTAAAATCACCAACTTCTGGTAGGCTTGTGCTGTTTGACCATTGCCGAGCCTTACCGTAAGCCTATAGAAGTATACGCCTCGGCCTATCCTATCACCAAAATCGTCGAGGCCATCCCAAGCAATGGGACCAATGCGGTAGCTACCATCGCCGGGTGCAAAATGGCTAATGGTTTTAACCAACCTCCCCGAAGGACTAAATATCTGAATAATAATGTCAGAATCCTCGTATGGCCTATTGTACTCAAAGTAAAAAGCAGTACTCTCTGTGAATGGGTTGGGGTAGTTAAGTATATGCTTCAAGGTTAGCTCATCGTCGAGCTGCACCGTAAAATCAATTTCACTCTCAGCGCTATTGTTGTATACATCCCAAGCCTTTACCCTAAGCTTGTGTGGGCCTGGCTTTAACCCCGATAGTTGGTACTCGGCTTTACCCTTCTGGTAGCTATCTATATCGGCCACGTAGTAATCGTTTAGCACGTAGGTTTGCTCGTTCTCGCCTATAAGGGTTGCGGTTAAATCATGGCCAATGCCAACACCAGTGGTATTTATTCCAGAGCTATCGAAAAGATGCACTAACAGCTTCGGATTCTGATCGGTGATGCCACCGCTTACAAACCTGTCGGTATTCATAAATATATTTATTGTTGGTCCCTCCTTATCAAGGCCAGCATCCTGACCAATTCCTCCAACAATAAAGTCTTCAAAAACACCTGAAGAGGGCGAACTTGCACCTTTGGCAAATAGGCTAAACCTACCATTACCATAGCCATACATAATATCCTTTGGAACAATAAAGGTTGCGCTAAAAGCGCCATCAGCTAACGATGATCGACCTCGGTAAATACTATTCTCGCGAGTTGTGTACACAAAAGGCACACCACCCCTATTGGCTAGGGTTGTTACCGTTTTGGCCTTATCGTACAGCGTAAACTCCACCTCACCCATTACACTACTGTCATTTTTAGGGTTTGCAATTTGGCCTACAATCTCAACCTTCGAGAGCGCTCTAAGCGTATCCGAATCGTTTCCAACATCAACACCATTAATCTTGGTGATATCAACAGGATTGCTTGCGTAATGCAGCTGCAAAGCCGGGTCGCCAAGCAGCATGAAGTTACGCTTATTCACCTGCCCACTGGTTGCAACCTTGGTTAGCCTAACCACATCGCCCAAACGGTAGTGCTTACCAATATCGCTTGGCAGGGTGCTTTCTCTCTCGGCAAAAACGTAATGAATAAAGTTTCGGTTAAGCGTAAAGTTTGGATTGGCGTACACCACCCTTGATGTTGACACCAGGGCCACGCTTCCACCCAAAGGGGAGAAAAGGGTGTGCTCACCAGCCGACTTATAGGCAAAATCATCGAAACGGCTATACTCGCAGGTTGCGGTAACAAAAAGGGAAAGCTTATCAAAATTCCTCCATCCCTGAATATCGTTAACCATAATAACCTGTTCATGAGCAAGCCATCGGGCGTTTGCATGTCCAACGTAATTCATAATCAGGGCGCCCTGGTTGGCACGATTATTAATAGCATTGGTTACCCCGGGATACCTGTCGCCCGACGACATTGACTCCAAAGGGAAAGCATCAAAATAGATCTTATCAATATTGTACTGAGGATGATTCTCCTCGACGTACTGAGCATGCAAATCGGCATCGCGCATATGAAGGTTCCCGTCGCCATCGTCGCCAATAAAACAGAGTTGATTATTCCAGGCCCCCTGCGATGCAGGGCTAAGGTAATTTCGTATTTTTCTCACAGCAACATCGGCTTCAGGTTGCGATGAGCAGGGAATTCGTCCGATACCTAAATCTAAAAGTCCTGTCGCCTCCCCCTCGTTCTCGTCGAGCAAACCAAAAAAATCATCGGAAACAAACGAGCTAGTTACGTGCAACGAATTCTCGGACTGAAAAGTGGGAATAAAGTTGGTGTTCTGTGGAGAAACGCCCCGATTGTCGTACGACCCATCGCCAAAAAGGAGCAAGTACTTGGGCATGTCCACCTCGGAAGTTGAACGCTGGTAGAACATCCGCATCATATTACGGATTGCGCTCACATCGGGGTTTCCTGATGAATACTCATTGTAAACCTGCTGGCTAGTAACTACCAACGATTTTAACCCGCTATGATTGCTATGGATTTGTGCAAGCTCCTGGGCTTGTGAAATGAAATCGGGGTGGGCAACAATCACCATATCGGGCTGAGGCTCGGCATGAATATTTTGGTTTGGCACCTCTCCTTCAAACCTTACACTGAAAGCCTGAGGGGGTGTGAAGGCTACAAACTCTCTGAGCATATCTGTTTCAACCCTAATGCTAGACACGCCACCCGAAGTTGTCACCTCAAGATTTTTAGGACTAAAAAAGTTGGTAATATCCCACACCACGAGGTTCTGGGGTGTATTCGAAATAGAAAACTGGGTAATTTCGTTGGTACCAACCGATTTCACATCACGGAAAAGCAGCTGGGTGCTACCCATTTGCAATTGCTGCCGTGCATTAACGGTAATATAATCGAGCCAACCTTTGGCTGCTGGTGTAGGTTTATTATAGGTTAGTTCGAGCTGGAGCTCCCCCTGGCTATAGCCAAATGTATAGGTTTGTATGTTTTCAGCTGCAAAATTGGTGTACTGGCTGGCAGTATTAACCGATGCTATCGGCAAACCTCCTACGCTGCTTCCATTGGCCTTGAGGTTGTAGCTGCTAGCTACCGAAGAGCGGGCAGCTGCCCTAAGCCTTACCTTGGCAGTACCATTGGCTACAGGGGAATTTAAACCCGTATTAAAGCTTCGCGAAGTGTAAACATCAAATGACTCGCCAAACCACTGCCTCCCCGACTTAATTAGGTTTGTATCATTCCGCTCGAAAAACACAAGGGCATCGTACTCACTGCTTACGCGAGTAGGGTTGCCCACAGCCCCGCTTTGCTCAGAGACTCTGAGTGGGTTAGGTCGACTGGTTGTTACGAAATACTTTATGGTTGTGGCGTAATCATGGATTTTATGCTCAAAAAAATCATCCTCTTCATTGTATATCCAAGTGGATGGCCCGTTTGTAAAAAAGTAAATATAGTCGCCCTTATTGAACACCCCATCTGTGCCCTTGTCTACCCAAACAGGAATTTGCACCAAATCATCGAGCGAGGGTTCATTATTCCAGAAAGGCAGCTGTTTCCCGTCATGTCCCCATATCGAAACATTTTCAAGATTACTTAACCCCATCCCTAGCAGCTCATCGTATCCTATTCTGTGAACACCCGTAGCACTTACCGACAACATATACCACTTACCAGATGATAAAACTGACTGAGAGGCTGTCTTCCTTTCAACCCCTTTGGCATATGATTCATGTGATATTACATCAACCTGTAAGTCGAACCCTATCATCTTTTCAACCCGACCGGTTGATGGGTTGAGCCGGAGCGTGGGTATGGCAAATTGTAGATAGGTTTCACCCCGCGATTTATGCACTGTATAAATAGGTTGCTGTTCAGAAATTACTTGAGGCTTTAAGCCACCAATGACTTGTTGCTCAACACTGCTCAGTAAATCAAATCGTACTTCGGATAAAGATAAGCTGAGCTGATCAGTATCTGTAACAGAATTGGGGATAGGAACTAAATCGGCATAAAAGGGTAACATTGTCTCTACATCAGGGTAGTGGATTTTCTCCTCAAACCAGAGGTGTTCATTATAGACCACCTTTTCTGAGGCTTTATACTGATAATTTGCCTTCGCAATGCTATCGACAGGCCACCGAATTTCTCGCGAAATTCGTTGAGCAAATCCGCTGCTTGAGAAGAATAAAATGGTACAGAATAGTGTGATTAATCTAAACATTGGATATTTGGCTTATTTTTGCAAATAAACAAAAAGTTTGCTTTAACTTTAAGCACAAAATATAAACGCTTTCTCTGAGTTTTTATTTTTAAGAACTAAATCGATACAAAAAGAGTCACAAGGTATGTGTTTTAAAAATAATTCGTACTTCATCAACCCGATGAATAGTTTTTAAGTGCCCTTTTTTCTTATTGATATATGAGCTATAGGAAATACATAGTCTTTGTTTTTACTATTCTTTCATTCTCCGTATTTACATATGGTCAGGACGCTAGCTTTGCACAATTTTTCTCAAACCAGCTCTACCTAAACCCTGCCTATGCAGGAAACCCAAAATATCAAAGAGCATCGGTGGTTTATCGCAATCAGTGGCTTACTCGCCAGTCGCCCTACATGACATATGGCGTTAGCTATGATCGATTTTTCATCGATCAGAATAGTGGCCTGGGTGTAAACCTAATAAATGATATGCAAGCCCTAGGCGCACTTAACTGGTTAACGCTCGATGTTATGTACTCCTATAATGTTAGGGTCGCATACAACGCTCAAATCAGAGGTGGCATTCAGGCCGGCGGAATATTAAAATCGCAAAGCACCAGAAACCTTATCTTCCCCGATATGGTTGATCCTAGTACAGGACAAGTAGCAGGAAGCCCAGGCTACTCGGGGACTACCCGTGTAATGCCCGATTTTGCAGTCGGTGTTCTTGGCGAATGGGACATATTTTATGGAGGCATTGCAGTTCATCATCTACTTGAACCCATCGATTCCCGGGTTGATGACAACATAACGAAGCTTCCTCGTAAGTACACGGTTCACGTTGGCAGTGACATAAACCTCTACAAAAGGTACTTGATTAGAAAAAGTTTAATCTTTTCGCCAAACATAATATATCAGCAGCAAGCAGACTTTAAGCAGCTAAATGTGGGCGCCTACATATCTTACCTTAATGTGGTAGGAGGTTTCTGGATAAGGAACAGCTTAGGGCTATCAAATAGCACGTTCGTTTTTACGGTAGGCTACCATAATGTTAGCTATTCATTTGCATACAGTTACGACTTTAGCATTCTAAAAGGAGGCTTCAGGGGATTAAATACTTCATCACATGAAGTAACCTTTGGGGTAAATTTTGAGTATAAAAATAGGTCTCGAAAAAAAGTTCACACAATAAAAAGCCCTAAATTTTAGTTTTTTTTAAACGTGAGCAGCATAATTTAAAAGTATTATTTCTATATTTGAAGTTGTAAATGAGTTGAACTCAAAGGAAAAAACATCAACTATGAAATTGAAGCACAGTTACATTGTTTTGCTGTTGGCTGGTTCTACAGCAATTTCGTCATGCTCTATGTTTGGCGGGTCATCTGGTGAATCATCAACAACCGGTTGGAACTACAACGACCCCGAGTTCGGTGGATTTGAAGTTGTGCAGGATTACACCCCCAAGGCAGGGCCAGGACTTGTATTTATCGAGGGCGGTACCTTTATTATGGGTGGAGTAGAGCAGGATTTGATGTATGATTGGAATAACGTGAACCGTAGGGTAACCGTTGCTTCTTTCTACATGGACGAGACTGAGGTTAAAAACGTTGACTACCGCGAGTACCTTTACTGGCTCCGCAGGGTGTACGTTTCCTACCCAAATGTTTATCGCAATGCGCTCCCCGACACTCTAGTTTGGAGAAGCCCATTGGGGTATAACGACCCTTACGTTACCAACTATTTCCGTCACCCTGCATACAACGAGCATCCTGTTGTGGGTGTGAGCTGGCTTCAGGCAAACGATTATTGCCTATGGCGGAGCGACAGGGTAAACGAGATGCTTCTATACAAAGAAGGATACATCAACCTCGACCTACAACAGGTTGACGCTGAGAACTTCAACACAGATGCATACCTGCTAGGTATGTACGAGGCATCGGTACGTAATACTCGTCCCAGCATGAGGCCCGGTCAGGAGGAAGGTCGTAGGGTTTCATTCGAGGATGGTATCCTGTTACCAAAATATCGCTTACCCACTGAAGCTGAGTGGGAATACGCTGCCCAAGGCCTTATTGGCAACACCTACGATGAAAGAATTGTGGAAAGAAGAATTTACCCTTGGGATGGACATAACGTAAGGAATAGCAGCTCGAAAAACAGGGGGCAGATGATGGCCAACTTCCAGCGTGGACGGGGTGACTACATGGGTGTTGCTGGTAACCTAAACGACCGTGAGCATATCCCTGGAAATGTGAAATCGTACTGGCCTAACGACTACGGACTATACTGTATGGCTGGAAACGTTAACGAGTGGGTACTTGATGTATACCGCCCTGCTTCATTCGAAGATTTTGACGACTTCCGTCCATTCCGTGGTAATATTTTCAAAACACTTGATACTAACCCCGACGGCACCCCTAAAAGCGTTGATAGCTTAGGTAGGGTTAGATATAGAGACGTAACACCAGAGGAATCTGCCAACAGGCCCAACTACAACCAGGCCTACTACATCAACTATAAGG
>JAVERU010000082.1:0-14013 GCA_034006965.1 Tenuifilaceae bacterium | reverse complement strand
GAATTCTGAAGTACAGAAATTCCCGAGGACGAGGCTTCAAATGGGAACAGCCTTGCCAATCCAAAACTTCATCATTCATCATTCGATGTTCAGCGTTCGATGTTCAAAGGAATAATGAACACTGAATTATGAATTCCGAATTTCGAGGGGATGGGAAAACGATTGGCCAATGCACAAGAAGGCAACGACCATTACAATCCAAAACTTCATCATTCATCATTCGATGTTCAGCGTTCGATGTTCAAAGGAATAATGAACACTGAATTATGAATTCCGAATTTCGAGGGGATGGGAAAACGATTGGCCAATGCACAAGAAGGCAACGACCATTACAATCCAAAACTTCATCATTCATCATTCGCTGTTCAGCGTTCGATGTTCAAAGGAATAACGAACACTGAATTATGAACACCGAACACCGAAGGATGAGGAGACCAAGGACAAGCGAACAATGTGACGATGACCATTCCAATCCAAGCCTTCATCATTCATCATTCGCTGTTCAGCGTTCGATGTTCAAAGGAATAACGAACACTGAATTATGAACACCGAACACCGAAGGATGAGGAGACCAAGGACAAGCGAACAATGTGACGATGACCATTCCAATCCCAGCCTTCATCATTCATCATTCATCATTCGGTGTTCAGCGTTCGAGATCCAACATTAAAATCAAGTACAACCAACTAATAATTTGTAAACTATGGAAATAAAGGTTCTCGGTCCCGGTTGCCCAAACTGCTTACGACTCGAAGCTATGTGTCGTGAGGTTGTGACTGAGCTTGGCATAGATGCCAAGATTGAAAAGATAACCGACATAAACCTTTTCCCCAGCTACGGCGTGTGGCTTACGCCTGGACTAATAATCAATGGGCAGCTGAAAATCCAAGGGAAAATGCCTACACCAGCCACCCTAAAGGGTTGGATTAAGAGTGCAACGTAATGGATAAAGCCAAAAAGCAACAATTTGAAGCGCTTATCGCCAGCGAAATAGAGAAAACGCTAAAGGTAATTGAGGACTTTAAACAGATGTCGCAGCCCGTGGCGCCCGACAATGCAATAGGGCGTGTGTCGCGTATGGATGCCATAAACAACAAAGCAGTTGCAGACGCGGGCCTAAGGCAGGCCGAGGATAAGCTCAAGAAGTTAAACTTTGCCCTTGGCAAGATCAACTCCGATGAGTTTGGCGTTTGCCGCCGCTGTGGTGGCGATATCCCATTGGGCAGATTAGCGCTTATGCCCCAAAGCTTATTCTGTGTGAAATGTGCAAAATAGACTGCTTATGAAAAACTTTTTTGAAGGGTATGGATTTACTATTGATGGCATGCTACACCTCTCGCCTCGCGAAGCCAATGAGCTATGTCAAAAGGGTGCCATTCTACTTGATCTCCGTCTTGAACTCCTCCTAAAGAACAAGCTTTTTGATGTGCCTGAATGCCTTTACTGCCATGACAAGGAGATAGAAAACTACTACCACCACCTACCCACCGACCGCCCAGTAATTATTGCCGATGCCGTGGGCATTCATAGCAAAGAGGTGGTTGAGTTCCTCCAGGGCAAAGGGTATTCCAACGTGGCAAATCTTGCAGGCGGAATCCACGACTGGGAGCGCGATGGACTTCCGCTTATAGTTGACAAAGATCAAACTATGACCGGTGGTTGCATGTGCCAGCTGAGAGTTTGGAAAAAGAAGAAGGACTAGAAATTGCCCCTACTCCTTTCGCAAGGTGGCCACTACAGGGTAGTGGTCGGAATGGTATACCCTTGGGCTGTAGTAGCTAGTAGCCGAAAACTTGGGGTTGTACAAAATGTAATCAATCCGAAACGAAGGGAAAAAACCCTTGTACGTATGCCCTACCCCTGCACCAGCCTCAACAAACGCATCGTTTAAATTTTGGCGCATCTTACGATAATTGTATGAAATGGGCGACTCGTTAAAATCGCCACAAACAATTACAGGGTATGGGCTGCTTAGTATGTGGTCGATGACTAGCTCCACCTGCTGAGCTCGCTTGCGCAATGCATCCCTAAATCGAAATGAAATATCTTTGATTTCGTCCATAGTCTGGGAGTCCTTTCTATTGCTATGGTTATGCAAAAAGTTCAAATTACTCTCCCTAAGCCTTAACGATTGCAAGTGATTGTTGTATACCCTTACCGTATCGGTTCCAATTAGAATATCGGAATAAATGCTAGCATTGGCGCTGTTCTCAAACTTTATTTCGCCTGAATTTACTATGGGGTATCGGCTGTAGGTTGCCATACCGTAACCGGTTCTCTGCCCTTTGGTTATATACCCAATATGCACATCGTAGCTAAGTGCATCGCGAGCCTGCTCCTCGGTAAACTTGTCGCTTACCACGTAAAACTCCTGTAAACAAACTATATCAGGATTTTCGTTGCGAATAAAGCTGAATATACCGCTATAGGTTGGTGGCTCCTCGGCCCATGAGTAAAGCTGAAAAAGATTTACGTTGTACGACACAATCTTCAGGTCGTTATCATTAACAACCCTATTCTTGCCAAAGGGAAACTGAAAAAAATTGGCAAAATGGGATACACCCAGCAGTATGGCCAGCGTGGGGTATACAAAAAACCATTTCCAGCGAATAATCCAGTATACCAAAAAGGCAACATTAATAAGCAGTAGAAACGGGTACGACAAGCCTACAAGCCCTAAAAACCAGAAAACCGTAGGCTTGATGTAAACCGAAAGGTATGCCAGCAATAGCGAGAGCCCTGACACGAGAGTAAGTACTTGCAGAACTATGTCGACAAACTTTCTCAATTCAGATTTCAGTTAGTTCAACGTTGACATATCGGCACTCACTGCACAGCTGGCTAGTTTTTCTTCATTTTGAAAAGGGTTTTCTTCTCATCAGCCGTAAGGCTATCGTAACCACCCTTCGATATCTTGTCTAAAATCCTATCAATTTCCTTCTGCTGCTCGGCCTTAACCCTATTGTACTCGTAGTCATCCTTGGGCTTACTGTACTCCACCTTCATTTTCCTCCTACGCTGAGCCGAAGGGCTGGATGTAAAGGCATCGATAACGAAGTACACTGGCTTGGCCAAATCAACATTCTGCTTCTGAAAGTAGATAAAGAGGTAGCCAAACAGCGCACCGCCAAGGTGGGCAATATGGCCACCAGCATTGGCTCCGGCAATACCAATAATGTCGAGCAGAACCATAAAGGCAGCGATATACTTGAGCCTTACAGGCCCAATAAACATTAAGTTTAGCGTAAAGTTGGGGGCATATGCTGCTGCGGCAAACACCACTGCAAGCACCGATGCCGATGCACCCAAAGCAAACGAGCTGGGCAGAGCCTCGGTGAAGGCAGGAAAAATATTGTAGAACAGAATATACAGAAATCCACCGGAGAGACCCCCCATGATGTACACGCCAAGCAGCTTGCGCTCGGTCATAAATCCTAAAAATATGCGTCCCAACCAGTAAAGCCAAAGCATGTTGAAAAGGATATGGATAAAACCTTCATGAAAAAACATGTAGGTAAATAAAGTCCACGGCCTACTGGCCAGGTTTGGCAAATAGGCAGGAACCGCAATGTACTGCGAAAGTTTAAAGCCAATATCAATCCCTCCTAGGAATAGAATTGCCTTTAAAATATTGAAAGCCAGAAAAACGCCTAGGTTAATATATATCAACTTAATCAGCGTCCCTCCTAGCTTAAAGGATTGTTTTATCTCATCGAAAATGCTACCCATACCAAAACCATTAGAAAAAGCTATCTCGTTTCTTGGACCAAATCTTTATCAAAATAAAACCAAACACCATCCCCCCCAGATGTGCAAAGTGCGCAACGCCGCTATTGGCTTGTGAAAACCCAAGGTAAAGTTCAATTAAGCCATAGCCAATTACAAAGTATTTAGCTTTAATAGGAATTGGCGGGAAAAGCAGCATTAGCTGGGTGTTTGGGAAATACATTCCGAACGCCAGCAGCACGCCAAACACCGCTCCAGAGGCACCAACCGTGGGAATATTAAACAGCATATTAAGCGAAGCCATTCCCGAGTGCATATAGTTTTTCCCCTGCATAAAGATGGCAGTACCCTCAGTTTTAACCAAGTTGATTTGCTCCGGGGTTAGGCTTGCCATTATCGACTTGGCCTCAATAAAGTTTACCAACGAGTGAAGTGCTGCAGCACCCAACCCAGTGAAAAAATAGTAAATAAAAAATCGCTTGCTACCCCAAACCTGCTCAAGCACTCGGCCAAACATGAACAGGGCAAACATATTGAAGAACAGGTGGGCTATGCCCCCATGCATAAATATGTGCGTAACCAGCTGGAAGGGTTTAAACTGAGGCGACTCGAAGTAAAAAAGGCCCAGCTCGCGGTTAAGATCGATACGCATTACGCTACCAAACATAAACGTGGCAAGCAGCATAATGGCGTTGATAATTATCAAATTCTTAACAACTGGGGGGATATTTGAGAAAGGTGACTGTCCGCTAAAGCTCATTTTTGTTGATTTTAATATGATTCTTCTCGAAGTTCAAAGATAGTAATTTTAGCCATCCACCCGATTAGATGAGCTGGTCTTTGTATAATTTAACCATTCACACAGCAAATTGTTTACATCACGGACCAGCACATAAACACCCTTGTTTTTACTAAAAACACTATATCATAGGTAGATATATATTTTTTCAATAGTTTTCAACATCACTCAAATTTTGCTACGCAATGAGCTAACTTTGGGAAACCATAATGTTTCGCTAGCAAATACTGTAACACCCTATAAATAAGCAATGAGCAAGTTTGTCCATCTTCACGTTCACACCCAGTACTCCATACTCGATGGCGCTTCGAGCATAAAAGGATTGGTAGAGAAAGCCAAAAGCCTTGGTATGCGCGGTATAGCCATTACCGACCACGGCAATATGTTTGGGGTTAAGGAGTTTCTTAACACGGTGAACAAGGCAAACGACCAGTACACTTGCGAAATAAAATTGCTTAAGGAGGATATTAAAAAGTTAGAGGGGGCAGGTGAAACCTCCTCAACACTTGTTGAACTTCAAGAGAAGCTAAAAGCTGCAGAGCAGAAGCTGTTTAAGCCCATCATAGGGTGTGAGGCATACGTTACTGCCGATAGGAAAAGCCGCGACAAGGACGACAGGGGTGGCGACCATTTGGTTCTGCTGGCCAAAAACAAAACAGGATATCACAACCTCACCAAAATGGTGTCGTACTCATGGACCGAGGGCTTTTACCAAAAACCACGTATCGACAAGGAGCTACTCCGCAAGTACAGCGAGGGAATAATCGTATCATCAGCCTGTCTGGGTGGCGAAATTCCTCAGGCCATAATAAAGGGAAATATGGCTCGGGCCGAAGAGATAATCTACGAGTTTAAAGAGATTTTTGGCGATGATTTTTATCTTGAGGTAATGCTACATCCTGTTGCACCAGGTGGTTTTGCAGAGGAAACCTACCTGGAACAGAAAAGGGTGAACGAGGCAATTTTTAAGCTGGCCCAAAAAACTGGTGTAAAATGCATTGCCACCAACGATGTGCACTTCATCAACGCCGAGGATGCTCAGGCGCACGACAGGCTGATCTGCCTTAATACGGGCAAGGATATAGATGACCCCAACCGTATGCACTACACCATGCAGGAGTATCTTAAGAGTGAAGATGAGATGCTCAAGCTTTTCCCTGAACATCCCGAAGCCATTTACAACACGTCTGAAATTGCCGAAAAGACAGAGGTGTACTCCCTTAACCACTCACCCATCATGCCTCACTTTGCCCTACCCGAGGGTTTCGTCGAGGATAACGAATACCTTAGACACCTTACCTACGAAGGGGCAAAAATGCGCTGGGGCGACAGGATTACCGATGATATTCGCGAGCGCCTCGACTTTGAACTCGAGGTTATCAAAGGGATGGGATTCCCCAGCTACTTCCTAATCGTGTGGGACTTCCTTCGTGCTGCCCGCGAAATGGGCGTTTCTGTTGGCCCAGGAAGGGGCTCGGCTGCAGGCTCGGCAGTGGCCTACTGCCTCCGTATTACCGATATCGACCCCATAAAGTACGACCTCCTGTTTGAGCGTTTCCTCAACCCCGAGCGTATATCCATGCCCGATATCGACATCGACTTTGATGAGGATGGGCGTGAGCTAGTATTGCAGTGGGTTGTAAACAAGTATGGCAAGGACAAGGTTGCACATATCATCACCTTTGGCACCATGGCCGCCAAGATGGCCATTCGCGATGTAGCCCGCGTACAGAAACTCCCCTTGCACGAGGCAAACCGAATAGCCAAACTAGTACCCGAACGACCTGGAACAACGCTTGCCAAGGCATATAAAGAGGTTCCCGAGCTGTTAGAGTGTAAAAAATCATCGGACCACCTGATTCGCTCAACCCTAGAGTACGCCGAGGTTCTTGAGGGATCGGTTAGGCAAACCGGTGTGCATGCCTGCGGCATTATCATTGGACGCAATAGCTTGGAGGAGCACATCCCCATCTGCATCAACAAGGATGCCGAGCTATACGTAACCCAGTACGATGGCAAGCACGTTGAGGATGTAGGCCTGCTCAAGATGGACTTCCTAGGGCTAAAAACCCTCTCCATCATCAAGGATGCATTGCAATTCATTAAGGAGTCGAAAGATATTGACATTGATATAGATAGAATTCCTCTCGACGATAAGGAAACCTTCGAACTCTACGCACGGGGCGATACCACAGCGCTTTTCCAGTTTGAATCGCCCGGGATGAAGAAGCACCTGCGTGCGCTTAAACCCAACCGATTCGAGGATCTTATCGCCATGAACGCCCTGTATCGCCCGGGCCCCTTGGAGTACATCCCCAACTTCATTGCCCGTAAGCACGGACGCGAAAAGATTGAGTACGATATCCCCGAGATGAAAGAATTCCTGGAGGAAACCTACGGCATTACCGTGTATCAGGAGCAGGTGATGCGCCTTTCGCAATCGCTGGCAGGGTTCACCAAGGGGCAAGCCGACTCGCTACGTAAGGCCATGGGCAAAAAGCAGAAGGCTGTAATGGACAAGCTAAAGGCCCAATTCGTTGAGGGTTGCCATGAGCGCGGCTTCGATAAGAAAAAGGTGGAAAAGGTGTGGAACGACTGGGAGGCCTTTGCTCAGTATGCATTCAATAAGTCACACTCCACCTGCTACGCCTACGTATCGTACCAAACTGCCTTTTTAAAAGCACACTACCCCAGCGAGTTTATGGCCGCCGTGCTTAGCCGAAACCTATCGGATATTAAAAAGATTACCCTCTTCATGGACGAGTGCCGCCGAATGGGTATTCAGGTGCTGGGACCCGATGTAAACCACAGCAACTACAAGTTTACCGTAATGCCCAACGGCGACGTGCGCTTTGGCCTTGGCGCCATTAAAGGGGTTGGCGAAAATGCTGTGGCAAACATTATTGAAACCCGAAAAAAGGGTCCATTTAAAGACATCTACGATTTTGTGGAGCGCATAAATCTGCAAACGGTTAACAAAAAGAATATGGAGGCCCTTGTGCTAGCGGGGGCTCTCGACAATTTGGGAGGGCTTAAACGGGAGCAGTATTTTGGTGCCGACCCCAAAGGGGTATCATTTATCGAGCAGCTCATGCGCTATGGCGCAAAAGCCCAAACCGAGAAGAACAACGTGCAGCAAACCCTATTCGGAGGAACCGAGTCGGGATTCGAACTACAGAAGCCTGAAGCTCCGCAGGTTGAGCCATGGTCGAAGCTTGAAAACCTGAGTAAGGAGAAGGAGCTAATTGGCATCTACCTTTCGGCGCATCCGCTGGATGACTTTAAACTTGAGGTGGAAAACTTTTGCAACACAAACTTAGCCGAGCTTTACGACCCCGCATTGCTCAATGGGCGAGAAATTACAGTTGCCGGCATTGTGTCCGATGCCAAAGTGCTGCCTACCAAAAAGGGCACATACTACGGGCGAATTACCATTGAGGACTTTACCGACTCGTACGAATTCACCCTCTTTGGCAAAGATTTTGAGCTATACCGAAGGTTTTTCTACGTGGGCTACCCGCTCATGGTTAAGGGTCGATTTAACCCCAGCCGATTTAGGCAGGGCGAGCTGGAATTTAGCATCAAGAGCATAAATATGCTATCGGAGGTTAGGGAAGAGCTGGTTAAAAAAATTACCATAACGCTTATGCTCGACGATATCAATGAGGAGTTGATTAAAGATATTAAACAGGTAGTAACCGATCATCCTGGCAATGTAACGCTTAACTTTAGGCTACTCGATCCCGAGTCGAGCATAGGTATACAGCTGTTTTCGCGTACATACCGTGTAAGCGCAAGCAACGAGCTGGTTAAACACCTTAATAATATGGATATCAATTACAAGGTTAATTAGTAGCAAACACATTTTAGCATCACACCAACATTGAGGAACATTTTTAAACCAAAGCTGTTATCTTTACAACTAAAAATAAACTTATAAACTTAAATTTTCGAACTATGGCTATAGCAATTACCGATGCGAATTTTGATGAGATCGTTCTAAAATCCGACAAGCCTGTACTTCTTGATTTCTGGGCAGAGTGGTGTGGCCCATGCCGAATGGTAGGCCCTTTTGTTGAGCAAATTGCCGAGGAGTTCGAGGGCAAAGCCGTTGTGGGCAAGGTTGATGTTGACAGCAACCCCGGCGTAGCCGGCAGGTTTGGCATTCGCAATATCCCCACCATCCTTTTCTTCAAGAACGGTGAGGTAGCCGACAAGCAGGTTGGTGCGGTGCCCAAGGCAACATTGGTTTCAAAGCTCGAAGCCTTACTATAATCAACTTAAATAAGATGTATCGCCAAATCGACAAAGATTTGGCGATATTTGCATTGTTGCAGGTTAACCCATTACAGCTTCCCCATGAAAGTATGCGTATTCTGCGCCTCCAGCGCAAAGATTGATGAGAAATATTTTGAGGCAACCAAAACCGTTGCCCGCGAGTTGGTTAACGCCAATGCCACCATACTTTACGGAGGTGGGTCGGTTGGATTGATGGGCTGTTTGGCCGACACGGCCTTATCGCTGCAGGGCAGGGTGGTTGGAATTCTTCCTCGCTTTATGGATAAAGTGGAGTGGGGTCACAAGGGGCTAACCCAAATGGTGCTGGTTAAGGATATGCGCGAGCGCAAAAAGCAGCTTACCGAGAATGTGGATGCTGTGGTTGCCCTTCCCGGAGGTTGTGGAACGCTTGAGGAGCTGATGGAGGTGTTCACCCTAAAGCGCTTGGGAAAGTTCACAAAGCCCATCATAGTGCTAAATACCGACGGCTTTTACTCTCACCTCGAGTTACTAATTGATAAGATGATTGAGGAGCGCTTTATGCGTCCCGAACACAGGCAGATTTGGCAAATGGTGTCGACCCCTGAGGAGATAATGCCAGCCATCAAATCGGCACCACTGTGGGATGAGTCGGCCATTGAATTTGCAGCAGTTTAACCCCTCGACAACTTATTCCTGTAGGTAAATAGCTTGCTATCGCCCACCTCGTCGTAGCTGTAAAGATCGCCGCCGAGCTCAGGCGCCTTTACACCATCACCAAAAAACTTATTCCCCACAAACACACGGGCTTCGTCCCAGTAGTTCTTCTTCACAAAGCTACTAATCAGCATTGCACCGCCCTCAATAATTAGGGAGATTATTCCCCTTTCGTAAAGTTCCCTCAGCACTTGATCCTCTGCCCCTTTAGCAAAATCGATGGTAAGCAGCTCCAAATTCGGTACCGAGGCAAAGGTTTGCCGTTTGCTGGCAGCGCTGCTATTGTTACCAACAAAAACCAATGTGGGCAACGTGCCGTCGTATACATTCATATCGGGCGAAAGCCGAAGCTTTCTGTCCAGCACCACACGAATAGGCGAGCGTCCGCTCCAATCGCGCACATCGAGGCGGGGGTTATCCTTAGCCACCGTATTGGTTCCTATCATTATGGCCTGCTCCTCGCTGCGCCAGCGGTGAACCAGGGTTCGAGCCAACTCGTTGGTTACCCATACAGGAGCAATGGGATCGCTAGGCTTACGTACCGCATCGATATAGCCATCGAGGGTTTGCGCCCACTTAAGAATTACATAGGGACGCTTTTTGATGTGATACACAAAGAACCTACGGTTCAACTCCTTGGCCTCTTTCTCAAGCACACCAACGGTAACATCTATACCAGCATTTTTCAGCAGCTCAATACCCCTGCCCTGTACCTTGGGATTTGGATCCAACGTTGCCACTACTACCCGCTTTATTTTTGAGTCAACTATCAGGTTTGCGCAGGGAGGCGTTTTACCAAAGTGTGAGCAGGGCTCCAACGACACGTACAGGGTCGACTCACTTAATACATCGGTATCCTTAACAGAATTAATAGCTGCTCGCTCGGCATGCTCCTTACCATACTCCGTGTGGTAGCCCTCGGCAATTATCTTATTACTATGCACTATAACTGATCCCACCATTGGGTTTGGCGCAACGTTACCCATACCATTGCTAGCCAGCTCAAGGCACCGGCTCATGAACATACGGTCAATACTCGGCTGATCCATAATTATTGATTACTTTTGAACTATAAAACGATTATGCAAAGATGAGTGACAACAGCATCCTGTACAGGTATAAATCGATATGCAACGAGCTAGAATCTTTGTACCCGTTATCGGAGGCTAAAGCGATTGCCCGCATTGCTATTGAATCTGTATCAAACAAAAGCATTCACGATGCCATTGCGAACCCACAGCTAACCTTATCGAATGATGAAAGCACCCTACTTGAATACTACATTTCGCAGCTAAAGTTACAAAAGCCTATTCAATATATTTTGGGAAACACCGAGTTTTTTGGACTCAACCTCAGGGTAACCCCCAGCGTTCTTATCCCCCGCCCCGAAACCGAGGAGCTGGTGGACTGGATTTTAAAGACGCATAATTCTACCTCACCATCAATCCTCGACATAGGTACTGGATCGGGTTGTATTGCCATTGCCCTTGCCAAGAACATCCCCGGCGCCAAGGTTTTTGCGCTGGATATTTCGCCCGAAGCCCTTGTGCTAGCATCGGAGAATGCAGAGAAGAATGATGCAAGCGTAACTTTTATCAATAAAAACATTTTACACCTACCAACTGAGCTAGATGGCTCACCTTTCGATATCATGGTAAGCAACCCACCATACGTTAGAGAAAGTGAAAAAAAACTAATGGAACCCAACGTGCTGGAGTACGAGCCTGAGCTGGCGCTATACGTTAGCGATGCTAATCCTCTGGAGTTCTACAAAGCCATTGCCAGCGTGGCGCAAAAACACCTAAAACCTAAGGGTTGGGTTTATTGCGAGATTAACGAAGCCTTTGGAATTGAAACCGCATCGATATTTGCCGAGATGGGTTTTAGCGATTTAACTATCCGAAAAGATATTAATGGCAAGGAAAGAATGTTGAGATGTAGGAAAGGGAAAGCTGGGCGTTGAAAGTTTAGAGTTTACCTGCCTTTGGCGGGTTTAGAGTTGGGGTAGTGAGTGTGTGTTGACTAATAGGCAACTACCCTTTGTTTATCAGCGACCTAGTGTTTTTTTTCAACACGGAGAGTTTTTTTGAATATCGAATGTAGAATGATGAATGAAGAATGATGAAGAATGATGAAGAATGATGAAGTTGGGGTGAATGAGTGGGTGCTGTTTTATATTTATTCTTCTTTGCGACTTTGCGACTTTGCGTGAGATTATTTGAATGAAGAATGTAAAATGTAGAATGAAAGATGATGAAGTTGGGTAGGGGAGTGGACACTGGCTAACATTTAATCTTCTTAGCGTACTAGTGTTTAAAAAGGGAGGAATGAAATTGCAGAAGGCTAATCGTTTCAACAAATCTAGCTGAAAGTAAGAAGTATTCAATCAGTCAATCAGTCAATCAGTCAATCAGTCAATCAGTCAATTTTTACGTAAAAAGTATAGTAAACTTGAGAATCTCGGAATAAATTTAGCCAATGGATGCAAAAAAAGCGCTCGACCGGGCCCAATGGCTTTGTAGCCAAAGCGAGAAATGCACTTTCGATATCAAGAAAAAGTTGTTGCAGTGGGATGTTGATGAGATGGAAGGGGAAAAAATTATTAATGCATTGCTCGAGGATGAATTTATTAACGAGAGCCGATACGCTATCTCCTTTGCCCGCGAGAAATCCCGGTTTAACAAGTGGGGTCCCAAGAAGATTGAGATGGCACTCCGCGCCAAGCGCATAGCCGATGAGCACATTGCTATAGCCCTTGCCGAATCGGCAGAGCACAGCAACGACGATATGCTACGAGAGCTTCTTACCTCCAAAGCCAAAACCATAAAGGCAAAGGATAGCTACGACCTTAAAACCAAGCTAATCCGATTTGGGATGTCGCGTGGGTTTGAGTACGGGAGGGTATTGGGTATAGTTGAGAAGATAGTTGAACCTTGAAGAAGTTGATTCTAATAGCATAATTGGCAGCAAGTGGAAGTGTTCATATGGGAACCTATTTGGTGAAAGGATAAGCAATTTATACTAAAACATTGAAAGAAGATAAAAATAAATGGTGAAATTAATTGGCCTAGTTTGATGGTCTAAATTGTTATATATTTGCAACATGAGGACTGAAGTAAATATCAACACAGATATGCTTACATGGGCAATTGCGCGTGCTGGATATGATCTGTATGATTTTGCCAACAAAGTTCCTAGTATTTTTGAATGGATTCAGGGCGAAAAGAAACCAACAATTAAGCAACTTGAAAATTTCTCTAAAAAGGTATATCTACCTTTTGGTTATTTATTCTTACCCGAACCACCTAAAGAAAAAATACCAATTCCTTTTTTCAGAACCAACAATACTCAAGCCTCTCAAGTAAGTGTAAATATCTATGATACAATCTTGTTATTACAACAAAGACAGGATTGGCTGAAAGATTACCTCAAAGAGAGTGAATTTGAAACATTAAGTTTTGTTGGTAAATACAGGAATAGTAATAGTTTTCAGGAAATTGCAACAGATTTACGGAGAAGTCTAAACTTATCTGAAAATTGGGCAAGCCATTATAAAACATGGCAAGATGCTTTAGAGTCCTTAATTCTTCATATTGAGGATATTGGTATTATTACAGTGTTCAATGGGATAGTGGGGAATAATACTCACCGCCCAATTAGCGTTGAAGAATGCCGTGGTTTTGTCCTTGTAGATGAAATGGCACCTTTCATGTTTATCAATAACTCTGATGCAAAAGCTGCTCAAATGTTCACTATTGTTCATGAATTAGCCCATATTTGGATTGGACATAGCGCCGGTTTTGACCTCAGAAAGCTTGAACCAGCAAATAATCCGATTGAGAAACTTTGCGATAAAGTAGCAGCAGAATTTCTGGTTCCAGAAATTGCTTTTAATGCGGTTTGGAATACTAATCCTAACATTAAAAATGCTGCAAGGTATTTTAAAGTTAGTGAAATCGTTATTGCACGAAGGGCTTTAGACTTAGGAAAAATAACAAAGTCTAAGTTTTTGGAATTTTACGATGAATATACAAATAGAGAGTTCGTTAAAAAAGAAACTCAAAGTTCGGGTGGTGATTTCTATGCTACAACGAGAAAAAGGTTAGGTATAGCCTTTTCTGCACACATTAATAATGCAGTAAAATCAGGAAAATTATTGTATCGAGATGCTTATAAACTCACAGGTTTGAAAGGAGACACTTTTCAAACATATTTCACAAAACACATATAGTGGATGGGAGTCTATATAGTAGATAGCAATTTTTTTATTCAGGCGCATAGAGACACCTATCCGTTAGACGTTGCTTTCAGTTTTTGGAATAAAGTGAAACAATTAGCACTTGAAGGTAAAATAATTAGCATAGATAAGGTGAAAAATGAGATTTACGGGCTAATTCTTTTTTTGAGGTGCTATGCATAGTATTTCTTCAATCTGAAGAAGAAAAAGTTTTCATCCCTGGCTCCGTAATTTACATTGATAAAGCGTTGTATTCTAGAGTTAATGTTTTCTGCTT
>JAVERU010000068.1:0-16238 GCA_034006965.1 Tenuifilaceae bacterium | reverse complement strand
ACAGCCATGACCTTGCTGCTCAATGACAAAACGCCCAAAAGGAGTAAGAACAATAAACGCTTGAGTGCTGCTCTTGATTGCAAATATAGGGAGAAACTACTCAGTTTTTAAATGCGGTTGCCCTGATCGCAAAACCCGATTGCTTGGTCTTCTCATCGAAAAGTGATACCAACATCGATTCGCCCGAAGGGATACCCTCGGTTTCAGTGCTTAACCTTTGGTATCGATACCTTACTTTATTGGCCTCTCCGTGGCCATTGGTAAGGCAAATGGGGCTTCTTCGGCCGCCAACATCTACCTGCCAAATATCGTAACGGTCATATATCAATAGCGTTCTTCCATCAGTCAACCAATCTGCCATTCCGTAAGGTCGGGGCTCACTTGGCCTATCATCTTCCTCGTTGTAAAAATTAGTATTGATACCATCTGTAAGCGGGAACAACTTCATGCTTCGCGTATTCATTCCATACCAGGTGCTGTCCGATGGTTGGTAAAAGGCCAAATACTTATCGTTGGGCGATATGGTTGGAAAGCTAGAGTTGTTCTTTGCAATGAGCCTCCGCTCGCCCGAATCAATATCCACTAGGTAGTAATCGCTTCCAGTGGGGTACTCCCAAGTCATGCTCCACATGTAGGGCGTTCTATCTACGCCAATGGCGTATTTGGCATTGCCCTTGGGGTCGGTCCGAACCATCTCCATGCGCCTATCGGCAAGCTGCGTGTAGGTTTCCTTTTTGATGTCATACACTCCAGGAAACGACTTTCGCTGCTCCCTCCTTAGGTTTACCTTTTGCTGCGTCTGCAACAGGGTGTCAGTCCAGCTCCATAGGTCGAATATTACCTTTTCGTCGCTAGTAAGCGTATCCTTGGGCTGTTCCACTGGCTTAGGAAAAGTTGATAGAAACAGCCGGTTCCCATTGTCGCTAAAGCGTGGCTTGTCGTGCTGGCTTACTACCCAACCAGAGGGGATTCCTTCCGAGTAGGCATCAAGTAGTTTGGATGCCTGCGCCTGCGCCTCCTTCCATAGGTACATATCGAAAATCTTTACCTTTCCTGTATCGGCG
This sequence comes from Tenuifilaceae bacterium, assembly GCA_034006965.1. GTDB lineage: Bacteria > Bacteroidota > Bacteroidia > Bacteroidales > Tenuifilaceae > Perlabentimonas. Next base: position 15,174 of record JAVERU010000068.1, on the reverse strand, counting down.
CTGAAATGAAAGGCCAACATCTTTCCATCCTTGCTAAAGGTGAGGTTCATCAATTCACCTTTCTCTTGAAAAATTTGCTTGGCCTGTCCTAGGTTGGTATCAAAAATCGTCAGGATACTTTGCTCGAGCGAGTCGGTACTAATCTGCGAGATGGCTACAAAATTTCCCTGTTCGGCAAAGGTATAATCATCAACATACAAAAATTCTTGAGTGGTTTTATCCTGGGTATTTAGAAGGGTTAGTAAGGTTTCCTCTTTCTTTGATTTTGTTTTCGACTTACGAACAGGTTTTTTTTCAATTTCGGTAGAGTCCGTTTCTTTTTCGGTTTTTGGTTCCTCAACCTTATGCTCGGTTAGGATTCCAACCCATTGCCCATCCTTTTGACCCATACCAAAACTCTTCACCTTGCTGAAACCAAACCACTCGTCGGAAGCAGGAATATACACCCCACCCGAGTCTTTCGGCATTTGGTCGGGCTTCTTTTTAGCCAGCTTGGCCTTGCGAACCTCAGCCTTGGTAGGTTTAATGGTAAAAGCGACAAAATTGCCATTGGGGGCGAGCTGGGTACGGGTTCCGCGCTCAAACATCTTCTCAAAATCGCTATTCCGATTAGTAATGTGCAGCACGCCATCGCCATCCTGCGGATTGATCTCAAAAGAAATTAAACCGTTACGTAGCGAGATGTTTGGTCTTTCCATATCTTTCCACGAGTCATACACATCGTGGGTTAGAGGGATTTTTTGCCCAAGGGCAAATGTTGATACTAGCAGCAATGCTGCAGAAAACAAAGTGAGAATGGTTCTATTCATGCGAAACAAATTTTGGATTCCGATTGTTAGCTTATATGACAGCCTACCATTTGATAAGTTTAAAATCCTTTAGGGGGCATTATTCCCCCAAAAGCTATTTGTATTGCAAATTATTTATATTTGTACCCTAATAAACAGGCAGATGATTCATTTACAAAATAATATTAATACCGTTTGTTGTTGTTGGTTTGCAAACCAAACGCGAAGGGTATGCCCATACACAATGCATCTGTAGTATATTTATTTGACAGGTAAAATAGTGAGCCCTTCCATACTGGAGGGGCTTTTTTTATAATAACATCACACCATGAAACACGAGAAATTTAAAACATTGCCATCGAAGCTAGGCGTCATTAGCTTTACAAATAATTTGGTTCACAATCTTTTCCCATTTATTGATGGTGGTAGGCCCAAAAGTATTAGCAGAAGGAAACTCGAAAAGCAGCTAAAGGCTTTGCTAAAATCAACGCCCGCCCTTGATCGCAACGCCCAACAAGAGTTAGCCAAAGAATTTATGCATTCGTTGGATAGCATAAAAGAACAGCTGCTTACCGATGCTTCCTTTATTGAGGAAAACGACCCTGCCACCACATGCCTTGAGGAGGTGGTAATGACCTACCCTGGCTTTTTAGCCATAGCGGTTTACCGGTTAGCCAATAGGCTAAAAACACTGGATGTTCCTCTTATTCCCAGGATAATGACCGAGTACGCTCACTCCCAAACGGGAATTGATATTCATCCCGGGGCAACCATCGACAGCCCATTCTTTATTGACCATGGAACTGGAATAGTAATTGGCGAATCGGCAGTAATTGGGAAAAGAGTAAAACTTTACCAAGGCGTAACCATTGGGGCGCTGAGCGTTAGCAAGGAGCTGGCTAGAGTTAAGCGTCACCCCACAATTGAGGATGATGTGGTAATATACGCTGGCGCTACCATACTTGGTGGCAAAACCACCATAGGTAAACAAACCGTAATAGGCGGTAATGTTTGGCTTACCGAGAGCGTACCCCCATTTTCCATTGTGCAACACGATAATAAGGTGAGGATAACAACCCGTGATTACTCGTTGAGTTGAAAGATAGGAGGTCAGAAGACAGAAGTTAGAAGTCCGAAGATGGAAGACTGAAAAACCTGTCATCCCTGCCTGACAGAAGACAGGGTCCGTAGGATATGACAGCGTTTTTTTGATTTGTAGTGCTAATGCTATGGGTTTATGAATTTAAATAAATCGAATGTTAGAAAGTATGTTCCGAGCATTTCGACAGGTGGTATACTGAGCATTTCGGCGGGTGGTCAGTGAGCCTGTCGAACTGCTCACTGATCACTTGTCGAAGTACTTACTGACCACCTGCCGAAGGATCAGAAAATCGGGAAACGCCAATCTCCCCTCATTATCCTCCCGATTCCAAGACAAACTACCAACAACTACTTACTGATTACTGATCACTCAATCACTCAATCATCCAATCATCCAACCTGCCTGCCGAAGACGACAGTCAGGCAGGTCATCCAATCATCCAATCATCCAATCACTCAACCTGCCTGCCGAAGACGACAGTCAGGCAGGTCACCCAATCATTCAATCACCCAATCATGAAAATAACATCATCAACACAGCTAGTTGGCAACACACCGCATTTGCGGCTAGGTAAGTTATTCCCATCCCACCAGGTGTGGATAAAGTTAGAACGTGCTAACCCCGGTGGTAGCATTAAGGACCGAATTGCCCTTGCCATGATTACCGATGCCGAAGGCAAAGGATTACTTAAACCTGGAGGAATTATTGTTGAACCCACCTCGGGCAACACGGGTATTGGCCTTGCCCTGGTGGGCGCGGTAAAGGGTTATCGTGTTATCTTGGTAATGCCCGAGTCGATGTCGGTTGAACGACGGATGCTGCTAAAGGCTTACGGGGCAGAGATTGTGCTCACATCCAAAGAGAATGGTATGCGGGGCGCAATCGCTAAAGCAATGGAAATTGTAGGCAAAACGCCGGGCGCATTTATGCCTATGCAGTTCGAGAATTTGGCAAACCCAGAGGTGCATATGCGTACCACCGCAATGGAGATTATCACCGATTTTCCCGAGGGCATCGACTACCTAATTACCGGCATTGGAACTGGCGGGCATATTACGGGTGTAGGTAAAATGTTAAAGGAAGCATTTCCGCAGGTTAAGGTGATAGGCGTTGAGCCAGCGGCCTCGGCAGTTATAAGTGGTAGTGCCCCGGCGCCGCACCCATTGCAGGGCATTGGCGCTGGCTTTATTCCACCCATACTTGCTGTTGATGCTCTGGATGAAGTTATACTGGTGGAGGGCGATGAGGCTTACGCTATGACTCGACAATTGGCAAGAAAGGAAGGGGTTTTGGCTGGAATTTCAACAGGTGCATCGCTGGCTGCCATTGCAAAAAAGCGGTCTACCATTCCTTCTGATAAAACCATCCTCACCTTTGCCTACGATACGGGTGAGCGATACCTAAGCGTTGAGGGGTTGTGGGAATAGCTTAGATAATTTCACGGGGCTATTACTTGCTAAGCAGATGATCACTCCGTGAGTGGTATTACAAAAGATCTATCGGGTTAGCTTTTTCTGGTAGTAGCTCGAGTAGAGCGTGGCGGCGGTATGGTGTCCGGTAACCCTATCCTTCACAATAAATGTTGTAACGGGCGCCTCGGAATACTTGGTAAAAAGTATATCGTGGCCAATGCAAAGCCCAACAATTATGTTCAAATCGGTTTTAAGATCGTTAAGCACCATAGCTTGTCCTATTGGGTTACAAATGGCCTCGTACCTATCGCACTTAATTTGTGGCAGGTCTAAATCCTTCTTGTTGATACCAGAAAATTTGCAGCAAATGGTTTGCACGGTAAATTTTTTGTCAAGTACATCCTTTAGCCGCTTGGCCTCGTTGTTAAGCCCAACGCAGTGTGCAATGCCAATTTGCTTGTAACCCATTTGCTCGGCAAAGCCTATAACTTCTTCAAGGCGTGTCCATTCCATGTAGTGCTCGCCCTCAATACGGGTCGATACCTCAAGAATTTTTCTGTTATCTGCATTTTTATACTCTTCCAATGCACGGGGAGGGGGAGCGTACTCCTTTAGGTTTTGCCCGCGAACACAATCGTTGCCCTGGTAGCAAGGGTAGGTTTTGCAGCTGAGCAGTTCACATTACTCGTGCTCATCGAATATATAATTTGATTTTGCAACCAATGTGGTTGTGCAAAGGTAGCTACTTTAGTCCCTGGTTATCCTTTAACCGCTGTTTAATTTGGGCTACGGGATCAATCGTTGTAACGTTTTGCATTTCAAAGCGATTTCCTATCAAATCTTTGCTATGTTTAGAAAATGTGCCGATATTCAAATTAGCCCTATCTGTCCTAAGTTTTAAATGATTATCTGCTAAAACGCCTATGACGAATGAGTTGATTAGAATGACGCAAAGGCTTTAGGTATCATAATGGATAATCAATTTTTTTAAACCGAAACCCCGTTAGGTTTGCTATTGCAATGGAGGTTGAATGGCTAACAGTGATATCAGTTTGTATAGCCTAGGGCTTGCGGGCTGCTATTTAAAATAAATCTAAACAAGATAATAAAAATCCAAAAAATATTATAAATTTGCAGCTGATAATTTGCAGTGGAAAGATTTGATTGATTGCAACCACAATAAAAAATGCTAAAACAGTGTTTTTGTCCTGCAATTCTACCAAACCTTCCCAACTTTTTTTAATAATCTCTTAAATTACAAAAAGCATGGGATATCTATTTACATCCGAAAGCGTATCGGAGGGGCACCCCGATAAGGTGGCCGACCAAATTTCAGACGCACTTCTTGATGAGTTCCTAAAGCAAGACCCCGATTCGAAGTTTGCTTGCGAAACCCTTGTAACCACTGGTCTGGTTGTGCTTAGCGGCGAAGTGAAGTCGAAGGCATATGTTGATGTTCAGCAGGTGGCGCGCAGCGTGGTTCGTGAGATTGGCTACACCAAATCGGAGTATATGTTCGATGGCGACAGCTGCGGCGTTATCTCCTCTATCCATGAGCAATCGGCCGATATAAACCGTGGCGTTGAGCGCGAGCAGGAAACTGAGCAGGGCGCAGGCGACCAGGGTATGATGTTTGGCTATGCCTGCCGCGAAACCGATGAGCTAATGCCTTTGGCCATCGTGCTGTCGCACATGATTCTAATGGAGCTATCAAAAATCCGTAAGGAGGGTAAGGTGATGAAGTACCTGCGCCCCGACTCAAAAAGTCAGGTAACCATTGAGTACAACGATCAAGGCCAGCCCGAGCGAGTTCACACCATAGTGGTATCAACCCAGCATGATGAGTTCGATTCCGATGAGGTTATGCAGCAGGTTATTAAGCAAGATGTTGAGAAGATCCTTATACCTCAGGTTATCGAACGGTTGCCCCAGCGTACCAAAGATTTGTTTAAGGGCGATTTTATACTGCATGTTAACCCTACTGGTAAATTTGTTATTGGTGGCCCCCACGGCGATACCGGCCTAACTGGTCGTAAAATTATTGTTGACACCTATGGAGGCAAGGGTGCCCACGGCGGGGGTGCCTTCTCGGGTAAGGACTCGTCTAAGGTTGACCGCTCGGCTGCATATGCTAGCCGCCACATCGCCAAAAACCTTGTGGCTGCAGGCGTAGCCGATGAGGTACTGGTACAGCTGGCCTACGCAATTGGTGTTGTACAACCCGTTAGCATGTATGTTAACACGTACGGCACATCAAAGGTTGGTGTGCCCGATCATGAAATTGCCAATAAGATTAGCAGGATATTCGATTTGCGTCCCGCTGCCATTGTGGAACGTTTTGGGCTTAAAAATCCTATTTTTAAAGAAACCGCAGCCTATGGTCATTTTGGTCGCGATTTTTATCTAAAAGATGTTCAAATGGGTGGGGGGAATGGTACGCCAGCCTACACCAAAAAGGTTGAGTTTTTTGCCTGGGAAAAGTTAGATTATATTGATAAGGTAAAGGCTGCCTTTAAGCTATAGCATTTCATGATGTAAAAAAAGGCTGACCAGCTGGTCAGTCTTTTTTTTATGTCAAGGCTTATTCGCCCAGTTGCGCCAGTAGTTTTCTTACGCTTTCCACCGAGTCGATATAGTAGTTGGCCTTGGTGTTTTTAGTCCCCACCTTTATGGTAAACGCATCATCGGGCATTGCGCCAAAGGTAAACTCATCGGTCCAGTCGTCGCCCAGCGCCATGATAAAGTCAAAGTCATCCTGTGCGAGTTGCTGCCCCGCGGCGCGCCCCTTGTTTATACCCGAGTTTTTAATCTCAATCACCTTATCGCCATCCATAATCTCAAGGTTTAGGTTCGACACCAAATCGCGGAGCTCATCTTTAAGTTCCCAAGCACGAATTTCGCCTAAGTCGGGGTCAGCATTCCTGTAGTGCCAAACCAACGAGTAGTTCTTCTCCTCAAGCAGCGAGCGGGGGGTTCGGTCGACATAAAAATTAATTAGCGGCCTAATCATATCCATCCAGTTCTTGTCAATGGGCTCCAGCATGCCCCATTCGCCCTTGGGTGGCTTAACCCAAACGCCGTGCTCGGCTATAAATGTAATACCGTTAAAATCGCTAAACCATTCGCCCAGCGTTTCCTTATCGCGTCCGCTGATTATGACGACCCGATTCTTTTCGTCGGCTACCAGTGCCCTTAGTATGGAGTATAGCTCCTCGTTGGGTATTGCTTTTTGTGGATCTTTATGGAATCCCGTAAGTGTTCCGTCGTAGTCGAGGAATATGATGCGTTTCTTGCTCTGGTTGTACTTTTGCTTAATTACTTCGGTGACCTTTGGTGATATTTTGCGGGTTAGGTTTTTTTCCTGAAGCTGTTTAACATCCTTTAGGGCATTAAGTATATCGTTTGCCCATTTCTCCTCGTTGTATACCTTAAGCCTTTCCTGCATCACCTTGTTTCTCTGCTTTTGCTCTTTTACAGGCATCTCCAGCGCTTCTCTAATACTTTCCGATACTTCGTGGATATTGCTGGGGTTCACCTGTAGGGCTTCGCTCATCTCCTTAGATACGCCGGTCATCTCGCTAAGAATTAGTACCCCTGTACCATCCACTCGGGAGGCAATGTATTCCTTTGCAATTAAGTTCATACCATCGCGCAGGGGCGATATTAGGGCGATATCCGAAACGGAGTACAGCTCAATTTTCTCTCCAAGGCTTACCCCTCGGTAAAAGTACCATATGGGCATCCAGCCCGCAGTACCAAGCTGGCCGTTAATTCTACCTACCATCTCGTCAACCGTTTTTTTTAGCGTTTGGTACTCGGCAAGCACTTCGCGCGAAGGGATTACGAAAAGGGCAAGGCATACCTTTTCTATATACTGTGGATATCGATTCAAGAATTGCTCGTATGCCTCTAGGCGTTGCGGTATCCCTTTTGCATAGTCCAGCCTGTCGATTGATAGGATTAAGCGGATGCCATTGCCTAGTACCCCTTGCGTAAATTTTTTCCTAAGGCTATCCTCGGGCAGATCGGCTTTCTCCTCAAGTGATTTTGCGTAGCTATGGAAGTAGCTGTAATCGATTCCCATAGGGAAGTTGTCGAACTTAACTACGCGCTCGTCGAGTTTCACGGTGTTTAGTATGTTATCGTATCCTAAAAGCCTACGCACGGAGCTCATGAAGTGTCGCTCATAGTCGAATGTATGAAACCCAACCAAATCGGAACCTAGCATACCCTCCACAATCTCTTTGCGCCATGGCAATATTCTTAGAATCTCGTACGAGGGGAATGGAATGTGGAGAAAAAAACCAATGGTGAGCTCAGGCTGCGCATCACGAAGCAGCTTGGGGAGTAGAAGTAGCTGGTAGTCCTGTATCCAGATGGTATCGTTAGGTTGGGCTATCTCTAAAATTTTTTCTGCAAATTTTTGGTTTACTTTCTGGTAGTACTCCCAATACTCGATGTTAAACTCGCTGTGCTGAGTGAAGTAGTGAAAAAGCGGCCAAAGGGTTGCATTGCAAAATCCGTAATGATAGTTTTTAATCTCGTCTTCGGTTAGCTCAATTGGGTGGCAAAGCTCTTTCTGAAAGTCAGTATAGATACTATCCTTCTCATCCATTGATAGCTCAATCGATTCCTCTCCAGGCCATCCTACCCACAAGCAATCCTTCATGCTGAAGTAGGTGTTTAGCTTGTTGGGAACTCTCACTTCCTTTTCATTCAACTTCACCACGCCATCCTCCTTAACCACTTCAAGTGGGAGCTTGTTTGAGACAATAATTAGCTTACTCATAACACTTGCTTTTTTAATTCTACAATCAAACTTACACGTCAAAAAACTTTACTATATTAGCAAAATAAAAGCACTTTTTCAAATAAATACGGGGTGCTAAGGGTATCTTGCTATACATCAAATCCTAACAGGCCCCTTCTTTCATCTTTTTTAAAACCGAATACCCATACAATATGAGTAGCTATAGTTTCGACGCCGTAATCTTCGACCTGGATGGTGTGATTACCAAAACAGCGCTTGTGCACGCAGCGGCATGGAAGGACATGTTCGACGAGTTTCTCAAGAAGTGGTCGGATAGCCATGGAAAGCCCTTCGTTGAGTTTACGCATACCAACGATTACTTACCCTATGTTGATGGGAAACCCCGTTACAAGGGGGTGGAGTCGTTCCTCTTGTCAAGGGGCATTGAGCTACCCTTTGGCTCGCCCGATGACAGCCCCGAGATGGAGACCGTTTGTGGGTTGGGCAACAAGAAAAACGATGCTTTCAACAAAATTCTTGAGCGCGATGGGGTTGAGGTGTACGACTCAACGGTAGAACTTATCCATGAGTTGAAAAGGGCTAACATTAGGATTGGTGTGGCCTCATCGAGCAAAAACTGTAAGCAGGTGCTCGAAAGGGCAAACCTACTCCACCTGTTTGATACCAGAGTTGATGGTGAGGTCTCTGCAGAGCTTGGCCTGCACGGCAAGCCCGAGCCCGATATCTTTACCGTAGCCTGCGATAATCTTAAGGTCGACTACTTCCGAGCCGTGGTGGTGGAGGATGCCGTATCGGGTGTTCAGGCAGGCCAAAAGGGTAACTTTGGGTTTGTAATTGGAATAGCCCGAGAGGACAATGCCTATGAGCTTAGAATGAATGGCGCCGATGTGGTGGTGGAGGATATGGCGGAGCTAAAGGGGCTTAAGGGAATTGAGAAGTGGTTCGATTTGGGCCTCAACAACGAGCTATGGTCTATAACTCACGTGGGGTACGATATTGAGAAGGAACGATCACGCGAAGCGTTGCTCACAGTGGGTAACGGATATTTTGGCACCAGGGGCGCCCTGGAGGAGAGCCAAATAAATAAGTATAACTACCCCGGCACCTATATGGCTGGGCTTTACAACAGGCTACAATCACCCGTGGGCGACAGGATGGTGGAGAACGAGGATTTTGTAAATGGCCCCAACTGGCTTCATATAACCTTTAAGGTGGCCGAGGGAGAGTGGTTCGACCCCAACATCGATGAGGTGTTGGAGCTGGAGCGAAACCTTAACTTCCGCAGCGGCGTGCTTACCAAAAAGATGCTGGTTCGCGATGTGGATGGAAGGGAAACGCTTATCGAGTCGCGCCGGTTTGCCAGCATGGCCAATCGACATCACGCAGCCATCGACTATAGCCTTACCCCATTGAACTACGATGGGTACATCAGGGTAAAATCGGCCCTTCGTATTCCCATTAAGAACGATGGCGTGGAACGATACAAGCAGCTTAACCAGGTACACCTAAAGCCCATGAAGCAAAGTGCCAAGGATAACATATCGTTTGCGCTGGCAACCACCACACAGTCGGGTATCGATGTTGCAGTGGCATCAAAAATCGAGATATTTTATCAAGACAGACCCCTTGCAACCAACTACAGGATTAAGAACGACCAGGGGTGGGTGAATACATACGTTAAGGCATTGGTTAAGGAGGGTGAGAGCCTGCGGATTGAGAAACTGGTGTCAATCTGCAACTCCATATCGCCAGAAACGCCTAATCCACTGGATTTTGTTGTTGAGGATGTGAAGCACCTCAAATCATTTGGGGTTATGCATGCAGCGAGCCTTAGGGCTTGGGAGAATATTTGGGATAAGGTTGATGTTCAGATTTCGGGCGATAGGCTTGCACAGAAGCTCCTACGTATGCACATCTACCATTCAATGGTTACAACATCTCCCCATAATGTGAACATCGATTCTGGTATTCCCGCTCGTGGGTTACATGGCGAGGCCTACAGAGGCCATATTTTCTGGGACGAGCTATACATCTTGCCTTTCTATAGCCTTCATTACCCCGAGGTGGCCAAATCGGTGCTAATGTACAGGTATCGTAGGCTTCCCAAAGCAAGGGAGTATGCCAAGCAGCACGGCTACCAGGGCGCCATGTTCCCTTGGCAAAGCGGTAGCGATGGGCGTGAGGAAACTCAAGTGGTTCACCTGAATCCCGTGTCGGGCGAGTGGGGCGATGATTACAGCTCCCTGCAGCGCCATATCTCCATTGCCGTGGCCTACAATGTATGGAATTATTTCAACATTACCGGTGATATTGATTTTATAAACAGCTACGGCGCAGAGCTTTTCCTCGATATTTGCCGCTTTTGGGCAAGCAAAACCAAGCTCAACGAGCATACCAAGCGATACGATATCGAGGGGGTGATGGGGCCAGATGAGTTTCATGAAACCCTACCCGGCAGCGATAAGGGTGGGCTTAAGAACAATGCCTATACCAATATTATGGTGGTATGGCTTTTTAAAAGGGCTTTCGACCTACTTAAGCTAATGGATATGGACAGTAAGGAGCAGGTGTTTAAATCCATAGGCCTTACAGATTCGGAGGTTGAGCAGTGGGAGCAGATGTCCAAGTTTATGGCTATCTCCATATCCGACGATGGAATTATTGAACAGTTCGATGGTTACTTCAATCTTAAGGAGCTCGACTGGGATGCATACAAGAAGAAGTACGAGAATATATACAGAATGGATCGTATTCTGAAGGCCGAGGGTAAATCGCCCGACGAGTACAAGGTGGCCAAGCAGGCCGACACCCTCATGACGTTCTACAATATCGATCCCGATGAGGTAAAATCGACCCTGAGCGATTTGGGGTATAAGCTACCCAAAGATTTTCTTGAGAAGAATTTCGACTACTACATCCAACGATGTTCTCATGGCTCGACCCTCAGTAGGGTTGTGCATGCCTATTTGGCCTCGCTTATTGGGCGCAAGAAGCTAACCTGGGAACTATACAGCGAGGCGCTCCGAAGCGACTACGTAGATATTCAGGGTGGAACTACAGCCGAGGGCATCCACATGGGGGTTATGACCGGAACCGTTATCATGGCGCTTACAGCGTTTGCTGGGTTAAACTTCCACGGAGCAAAGCTCTCAATTAACCCCAACCTACCGAAGCATTGGAGCCAAATCCGTTTTAGATGTATGTTCCAAGGTGTTGAGTTTAACTTTGAGATTACAAAAAGTGCAGTAACTGTTACGGCCGGAAAAGATTATGCTGAGCTTATTATAAGGGGCGAAGCCTTTACCCTAAATCCCAACGAGGAGGTAGTGGTCAACCTGAACAGGTAGGGTGGTGCTCATTTTGTCAATAGGCCTTGGGCTCTTGGGGGAGCCTAAGGCTATTTTTTTGCGCACACGTTAACATCTTTTTTTCTTATAAATCAAAATCTAGCTATGAAACCATTGATAAATGATATAGCTTTGCCCTTAACTAATTTAACCATATGCTTGGAGACGTACTACTTATAAATGACCTACACAAGGCGGCTGCACAGGAAATTCTAAATCACCTAATTCCGCTCAGGGAGGAGAAGTTGGCTCAGGATCCCGACTACAAGTTCATAGTAGGCATATCGGGCGAGTCGGGGGCTGGCAAATCTGAGCTTTCGCACTCATTGGCGCTTTTGCTAAAGGCCATGAACATTCGGGTTAAGGTAATACATGCCGATAATTACTACAAGATACCCCCACTGCTGCGCAAGGAGTGGCGCCTTAACAAGGGTCTTAATGTAATTGGCCCCAATGAGTACGACTGGGATTTGCTGCATAAGAATATTAAGGAGTTTAAAGAGGATATGATTGCTCGCATCCCCTGTATTGATATTATTCCCGAGCAGGTGGACGAGTTGATCACCGATTTTCAGAAGATTAACCTACTCATTATCGATGGCCTGTATGCCATTAAGGCCGATAGTATTGACCTTAAGATTTTTATTGAGCTAACCTACCTTGAGACAAAGATGATGCAGCTGATGCGCGGGAAGGAGGAGGTGGATGAGTTCCGCACCAGGATACTTGAGCGTGAGCATATGGGGGTGCTATCGTTAAAACCCTTAGCCCACCTGATTGTTGACAAGAATTACGATGTGCAGCTTGCAAAACCCAAAGGGTGATTTGAAACAGAATCAACACTAAGGCCCCGATGCATCGGGGCCTTGTGTTGATAGATTCACCTTTACAATAACAAATTATCTCTTCTACTCTACAATTCGAATTTCCGTTGATATGGGCATCGCCTTCCTGTATACGGCGCTAACACCACAGTACCTCTCTTCTGAGAGGTTCACCGCTTTCTCTATCTTATCCACGGGTAAATCTTTCCCCTTAAATTCGTAAATAATCTTCATCTCCGAGTAGTGCTTGGGGTGTTCCTCGGTTTGCTCTGCCTCTACCCATATGCGAAGGCCATCGAGCTCAACCCGCATTTTTTTGAGAATTGACACCACGTCCATACCCGTACAGCCTGCTAAAGCAACTAGCATAAGAGGCTTAGGCCTAGGCCCCTTATTCCCGCCACCCACCTCGGGCGATGCATCAATTACCAGTTTGTGTCCGTCTAATTCGGTTTCGAAGGCCATATCGCCTTGCCAGTCGATGTTAATTTTTTCTGAGCTCATAATAGTTTGTTTGATAAGTTTGTGAGGCTAACAAAGTAGCGTTAGAATTGTTTAATATGATTATCCGCTAAGATACCTAAGACGAATGAGTTGATTACAACGACACGTTATTGCGAATCCGCCAGCCGGCGGATGAAGCAATCTTTTAATTAACAGGATTTTATACATTGCTTCAACCCACAAAGCACGAGGGTTTAACTTCATCGAGCACTTCGTGGTTCGCAATGACGTAAAGGCTTTAGGCATCATGACGGATAATCATTTTGTTTAATATGCTAGATGCTGAATTACGTCAAACCAACACTTACAAAATAGCGCAAGTTAAAGAAATTATGGCACAGAATGCCATTCCCTGGCCCATGCTTTGTGTAGAGCACTAAAACGGATTGCTACATTCAAACTTAAAAGCTCCAGCTATATGCAGTGTGAAACATGGTATGCTGGTATAGTTTTTGATTATAAAGTAAATTGTCAAACCAAAAATTTAATACCATGAAAATAAATCGTAAGCTAATATCGTTAATGCTAGTTGTATCAATGCTAGCTGTTACGTCTTGTGAAGACGATAATGAACCCGAACCTCTCTCGACCGTTGAGGCCGAAGCTGTTTTAGCCAATGTGGGCACCGATATGGAAAACCTTATGGTAGAGATGATGTCGACACCTGCTGCTGAAACCCTGTTTAACTTTATGGAACTTACGGGTTCTTACCCTACGATGAACGGACAAGCAATCCCCATGGCGTCCGACTTCAAGGAGATATATACCCAGGACGCAACGCTTTCCAAGAAGGCACTTGATGTAATAACAAAGATGGTGTCGGTTAGTGAGTATGTTGATCCTTTTGCAGAGGGGTATGGAACCTATAGCTGGGACTTTGACCACAAAACCTGGACCTATAGCGATTTACCTGTCGATAAGTTAGTTTACGAGTTCCCCTCCGATATGGATCAAACCACCAACAATGCAACTCTTACACTGTACGATTTTAATTCGATAGAGCAGGGTGATGTGGGTTTTGTCACTTCGCTAAAGGTTACTCTCCATGTTGGCACTAGCTTGGTTCTTGATGTTAATTACGAAGCCGACCTTACCGCCTCGGGGCTAAATAGTGTTGGTGTTAGCATTTCGATGCTTCCCTTCGAGATGGGGGCAAATCTCAACATCACCTCAAGATCAGGGTTTTCAACAATAGCTGCCGGGTTCGAGGTTCAAAAGCTGGGTGTTACCATTACATCGGCCAACGTTGAGCTTAGGGTTGATGGCGTATCGGCCATTAATCCGTTTGAACTAGACGATGATTTTGAGCTGATACCAACCTCAGCCAAAGGCTATTTGCAGATGGGCGAGGTTAAGGCACAGCTCGATTTAACCCTTGCCGATTTCGTGGCCATTTACGATAATACCACAAGCTCTCAAGCCATTGTTGACGCAGCAAATGAACATCTAAAATTAAGCTTCTTCACATTCCCCGATGGGGCTAAGATCGGTTCTTTGGTTTGGAAATGGAATGCTACCTATTATGAAATGGTGCCGTATTTCAGGTTTAACGACGGGACCGAAAAACCCCTTGAGGAGGTTTTGGGTCTTGAGTCAGACTTGTTCGACGACTTTGATTTCTAAGGCGTAAACTATTATAAACATAAACAATGGGTCGCCAGCTAGCTGAGCGGCCCATTGTTATTTAAAAGAAAGCCCCCATCAAAGAGCTGGGGGCTGGAGCTATATGGTGTTACGATAGAAATCTATCCGCACTTCGAGTTGCCGCAGCTGGTACATATCAGGCAACCCTCTTGGTAAATTAGCGATTCGGCTCCGCACTCAGTACACTTTTTGCCTGTTTTAGCCTTGGTGCCATTGGGGATATATCTCCGCAGGGCGCGCTCAACACCTGCGTTCCAAGTATTGATGGTCTCGTTGTCGAGACGGAGCGAGCTGATTAGGTTCACCACATCGGGTATGGGCATCCCGTTACGAAGCACACCCGAGATAAGCTTGGCGTAGTTCCAAAACTCCTTGTTGAACATATGCGACAGGCCACCGATGGTGTTGGTGTAGCCAAATTTATCGACGTACTGAAAATCGTAGCGGCTACCGTTTTCGTCCTTAATCTTAAGTATACGACCGCTGGTAACAGCTTTGGGGATTGGGAGTACATCGTCCTCCGAAAGGCCAGTGAAAATCTCGTAAGGGGCACCATTGTATAGGCCAACAAACGCAATCCAGTTCTCATGGTTGTTTTTGAAACGAATCACGTCGCAATCGAGTACGGGTGGTCTTTTTGAGGGAGCTCCGACATTGTCGCTGTTCTCCTTCTTTTTTGATGAGATCAGCACCCCATCGCGTGACCCTTCGCGGTACACGGTACAGCCTTTGCAGCCGCTTTCCCAGGCAGTTTGGTAAACCTTCGATACCATTTCCTCCGA
>JAVERU010000067.1:0-16393 GCA_034006965.1 Tenuifilaceae bacterium | reverse complement strand
CACCAAGCCCCCCCCTCTCCAAACATTATGAATAGCCTGTCATTTCGACCGCCTGCCTGAATGACGCAGTCAGGCAGGAAGGGAGACCACGAAGTAGCAGCGAAGCTAAATCTTTAAAAGGTTTACCGGACACTACTGATTTGTAAGCATAAATGCTTACAAATTTTTTAGTATTTCTTCATCTATTTCTCAAATTAACACCCATATAATCATTGCATAAGCTGTGTCTTTTTCTAATGGCGGTTATTAGAAAAAGAATACTTAATGACAAATTTGGGTTAAATGAATACTCAATGTTATACCTATTTTTGACACTGCCTATTGATCTAGTGATAAATCTGTTGTTTTCTCGAAAACCTACCTAACGACCTATTATGCAGGTAATTGCAATCATTCCAGGCAACGCATTAAGTCTCCATAAACTCTATTCGTCAAGTTTTGTTCTATCGTAGTTTCACCATCAACATATTATCAGGCTAAAAGTAATATTTTTATAGTTTACACAAACTCGTTAAGTATCTAAAAAACAATGATTAAGTTGTTCTGTTTTTGAGTTGGTTGTTACCCAGTTGGGTGATTTATGAAACATCATTCAGGTTTGATTTTTCTGGCTGCGTGGAGTAGCTTAATTTTATTACATTTACTTTTTAATTTTTTATAATGATAAAGCCGAACCATAGCGCACTGCGCAGCAAGCTAATTGATATCTACATAGGTTTGATTTCACGAACCGATTTTAGGGATGTAGTTATCACTGGCAACCTCGAATCGGATAATCGATCGGTGCTACTGGTGGCAAACCATTTTAGCTGGTGGGATGGTTTTTTTGGCTGGCACATCAATAAAAGGGTTTTTAAAAAGCGGTTTCACATTATGATGCTGGAGAAGGAACTCGCACAACGTATGTTCTTTAGCCGGGTAGGCGCCTTCTCAATTAGCCAAAAATCCCGCGGTGTTATCGAGAGCCTCGATTATTGCAGCGAGGTGCTAAGTAATCCTATGAATCTGTTGTTAATGTTCCCTCAGGGTAAGCTCGAGAGTTTACATTCAAACCACATCAATTTTCATAAGGGTGTTGAGCGAATCGTTAAGCACTCGCCCCAGGCCCGTGTGGTATTTGCCGCCTGCCTTACCGATTATTTTGCCCACAGAAAGCCAACGCTAACCATATCGCTAAAGGAGTATGTTGGGTCGCCAAACCTTATGGATATGGAACAATCGTACAATCATCATTTATCCCAAAGTATTGTTGAACAGGAAAATATTCATACTCCATGAGCATACTCTTTTACATTGCCCTTTTCGTGCTAATCTTTTCACTTTTCCGATTTCTGGTTGCACTCCTCAACTACATTTCTCGCCCTATACTGCCCTACGGCAGGGTTAGTGGTACTCCTTTGGTTTCGGTTCTAATTCCTGCGCGCAACGAGGAGCACAACATCGCAAGCATCCTTGGCGGATTACTAAATCAAACTTATTCAAATATTACGGTAACTGTTTATAACGACCAGTCAACTGATGAAACTGCACATCTTGTTCAACAGTTTATCAAAGAGGACAAGAGGGTCTCAATGATGATGGGCGAAGAGTTACCCACAGGGTGGCTGGGTAAAAATTATGCTTGCCATAGGTTGGCGATGCAAGCACAGGGCGAGTACCTCCTTTTTCTTGATGCCGATGTGAAAGTAGAGCCCCACTTGGTGGAGAATGCTGTAGCCTATATGCAGCGAAAGCGCTTAGTCTTGCTCAGTATGTTTCCGCGGCAGCAGCTTATCTCAATGGGCGAGAAGTTGGTAGTGCCAAGCATGAACTGGATACTGTTGAGCTTGCTGTTTCTCAGGCTTGTTCGTTGGTCCACATTCCCTTCGTTGGCAGCCGCAAATGGCCAAATGATGCTATTTGATGCCAAGATGTACTCAGATTTTCAATGGCATAGCGTGGTGCGGCATTCACGCGTTGAGGATATCGCCATCAGCCGATTGATCAAAAGGAAACGGCTGCGTATGGCAACGCTCCTAGGTACCGACGATATTTCATGCCGTATGTATGGTTCCTACACGGATGCTATTAATGGATTTACAAAGAATGTAACCGCCTTCTTTGGCGGTAGCCTTGTGGTAACAGTTCTTTTCGCGTTGCTGGGAACGCTTGGTCCGTTTATCGTATTGTTTGGTTTGCCTTTCCCTTTTGCACTCCTGTTTTTCACCTGCCTAATTGCCTCTCGCATATTTGTAACAAAGCTTTCCGAACAATCGGTTTGGATAAATGTTTTTCTTTGGCCAGTTCAGCAAGTTGCCTTTTTGCATCTGGTGTTGAGTGCCATCAGGTTCTCGGCTACCAAAAAGTTGATATGGAAGGGGAGGGGTATTTAAAAACAATTAGCACTATGAAGTTAATTTACAGCACACTTATAACAATCGTTTTCTTAGCATATGGCTCACCGACAAAAGCTGGTGAAACTGGTATTACATATCAGGAGAGATTGTACCAGATATACCAATCGGGTGAGATGATCCAATGGGTTGATGTGCTTAATGCTATGCAATTGCAGTACCAATCTACTTCTAATGCTGAATTACTATATGATATTACGCTTACCCAGTATGGTTATATTGGTTATTTGCTAGGTATAAAGGACAACCAAACCGCTCGTAGACATTTGGCCGATGCTGAAGAAAATGTTGAAAGGCTTATCCTACACCGTCCCAACGATGCCAATGTGTTGGCATTGAAAGGTGCGCTAATGGCCTATCAAATTGCTTTAAGCCCATATAAAGCACCGTTTATTGGGCCACGTAGTATGGCCATGATTGATGAATCTATCGAGGTTAATCAGAATGCACCCCAAGCATTGCTCGAGAAGGCCAACTCAGCACATTATGCCCCTTCGATGTTTGGAGGCGACCCTAACCTTGCGGTTCGCTACTACGCGAAAGCCATTACGGCTTTTGAGTCGACTAATGGAGGTGATGCTCCGCGAAGCTGGATCTATCTCAATGCCTACGCTCAAATGGCCTTGGCGTACGAGAAGGCAAACCAGCCTCAGAATGCCAAACGAACCTACCTGCATATCCTAACTATTGCTCCGGAATTTAAGTGGGTAAGGGATGAGTTGTTCCCTCAGTTTACAAGCAAATACCCCAATAAATAGATATTTTCTAGCTTAGGCCTTCATTCAGTGGTTGAATATTCGTTGGTTTGAAGTGCGATATATTACTTGCGCTACTCCTAAGTGTCTTACTGATAGCTGTTATGTGTTTTCTGAGGGGTTGGTTGTTGGTAAGTTTGCTGTTTTTTCTCAACAAATCGCTTGACTTGTGTTTCAAATTAGCAGACATTTGGTTTGTTAAACCAACAACCTAATTTCTATGACTAAAAGATTTTTTACGCTTGCCCTTGTATTGGGGTTGATGTTTGGCGGATGCCAAAAAGATGAGCTCATTCCGATGGATGTTGATGAGTCAACGGTTGAGCTGAAGCACGGAGATGTTATCCCGGGTCAATTCATTGTGGTGTATAAGGATAACTCAACGCTTAAAACGGCTCTATCCGGAGCTTATGAAGATCGCGTGGCCACTATGCGTAGCTATGCCACCGATGTTTTTCAAGAGGTTGGTATTCCCAGCGAAGCCATTACCATGGCCTATAGCGGTACAATCTCGGGAGTGGCAGCTAAGCTATCTGATACCCAGGTTAGCGAGCTGAAAAGCGATAAGCGTATTGCTTTTGTTGAACCCGACAGGGTTATCATTATGCGTCCGCCATGGGAGAGAGAACCTCAACCCGATCCAGAGCCAGATCCAGAAGATCCTGGAGACGGGGGTTCATCAACACAAGTAGTTCCTTGGGGTATTACTCGCGTTGGAGGGTTTGTTAATTATACAGGCACCAACAGGGCTTGGGTAATTGATACTGGCATCCAGTTCGATCATCCCGACTTGAACGTAAACGTTTCGCTTAGCAAAACATTTGTCGATCGTACCAAAAATGCAAGCGATGAGAATGGTCATGGTACTCACGTTGCGGGTACCATTGCCGCTATAGACAATACTTTTGGAGTAGTTGGAGTAGCTGCCGGTGCCGAGGTGGTAGCCGTTAGGGTTCTCGACAGAAGGGGCAGTGGTGCATATTCGGGTGTTATTGCTGGTGTCGACTATGTTGGCTCCGTTGGAGCCAGTGGCGATGTTGCCAACATGAGCCTGGGCGGTCCTGTATCTGATGCGCTGGATGCTGCTGTTCTTGCTGCTTCCAATAAGGGTATCAAATTTGCTCTTGCTGCTGGTAACGAGAGCCAGGATGCCAACAACAGCTCTCCTGCCCGAGTGAATGGCCCAAATATCTATACCATTTCAGCTTCCGATGTAAACAATGTATTTGCCTATTTCTCAAATTATGGCAATCCACCAGTTGATTACTGTGCACCAGGAGTTAATATAAATTCGACATGGATTAAAGGTGGTTATAACACCATTAGTGGAACCTCAATGGCGGCACCTCATGCTGCCGGCGTACTTCTGTTGGGTGCCCCCAGAACAGATGGTTATGTTATCAACGATCCCGATGGTAATCCAGATCCAATTATACATAGATAAACATTTATAGGGAAGGGGGCTGAAGCCCCCTTTCCCTATTCAATTTACTTTAGCAACCACCGCCAGTTTTCCGCGAGGCCACAGCCTCTTCTGCACCACAATCCTTTTTGGTTGTTTCGCAGTTCTTATCCCCTTCGGAGACCTTTGCCTTGTACCCCATACGCTCGATAGATTTTACGAGCTTGTCCTCACTGGTTGCGGACTCATCGTAGGTTACGGTTACCATCTTGGTGGTTGGGTCGGCTTTCACCTCTTTCACCCCTTTGGCCTTGGCCAGTCCGGTTTCCACGGTCTTTTTGCAACCATCGCATGAGAGGTTGGCCTCGATGTTTACCGTTTTTTCCCCCGAAGGCTTTTGGGCTTCTACCTCAGGCGCAAGTACTGCTACAAAGAGCAGGGTCATTACAATTGATGCTAGTGTTCTCATAGCTAACTTTGTTTTTGGTTTATAAATGGACTTAAAAATGGACTAGTATATACAGCCCAATATCATTATTATGTAATTTTTTGGTACTACTGCAATTTTAGTGGAATGATTTTAGGGTCGGAAGTCCGAAGAACCCGCCTGAACGATGCAGTCGGGCAGGGAAGTTGAAAGGTTGAAGCATGCTAATTCTGTCTTCTGACTTCTGTCTTCAAACCCAAACCAAAGATTTAAGTTTGCTATAATTTACATAGTTTCCACAAAATTGGTAGTAGAACCAAATTTTTAAATCAACCAATCCTACCAAAGGCTGGTAATCAATCAACCTGCCTGCTCTGACCCCAGTCAGGCAGCTTGCCCGCTGGCAAGCAGGGTCACTCACTCAATCACTCACTCACTCACTCACTCACTCACTCACTCACTCACTCACTCACTCACTCACTCACTCAATCACTCACTCACTCACTCACTCACTCGACTAATCACTCACCACCTCCTCCGCTGGATATCCAATCCCTTTAAGGGTGTTGATAATTAGCTTTTTGGTTGATAAATCACCGGAGTAACTCACTTCAACAGTTTTGCTTTGCAAATCGGTTTTAACTTCTGTAACGCCGCCCACCTTTCCAAGGTGATTTTCGATAGTTGTTGAACATCCCATGCATTTCATGTTGGGGATACTAAGCTTTAATGTTTCCATAATTATGTATTTTACTGATTAGTGTAAACATTTGTTTTAATTATTTTGTTTAGACAAGCAATGATTTATTGCCGATTAATGGCATACCTAAACCCAATATAGAATTTTCGTCCGGTTAATGGCCCCCAAACCATTGATGCATCAAAGAATGGGCTGTAAGGGTTTTCTGCCGAAATAATTGGGTTTTTCTGAGTATACCCCGTTAGGTTCTCAACCCCAATGTATGCATCCCATCTATCTATTGTTCTTGATATCTGAGCATTCATGGTGATAAACGATGGGAAGCGTTCGCCCCTGAGTAGCTCTTCGGGCAGATGGCTGGTGTTTGGCAATCGTCCGCCACCATTTAAGTGTAGTGTATAGTCCAGCTGCCATTTGCTCTCGGTTTGGTAGCTGGTGGTGAAGAAACCTTTAAATTGGCTAACCAAGGGCTTTTCCTGCAATTCACCATTGATTGTGCTGCGCACATCGTTCCAGCGGTAGGCAACCGAAAAATCGAAGCGAGGGAAAGGGGAGTAGCTAACCTCAGCTTGCAAGCTATTGGAATACGACTCCCCATCGAGATTGTAGAAGTAAACATTCGTGGGGTCTCTGTCCATATCAACAATAAGCTGGTTGGCAAAGATAGTTCTGTAGAAATCGGTATTAATGGTTAGCTCCCTAAACCAAAGCAAGTATTTTTGGGTAATGTTTATGCCAAAGTTCCAGGCCTCCTCAATTCCGATATCCTCAACAAATACCATATTTCTTGAGCTGGCCAATAGGTACATATTCTCAGCAATAACACTGGGCGAACGGTACCCCTTCCCAACGCTAGCCCTTATGTTAAGCTGCTCAATGGGCTGATATCGCATGTGTAGGCGGGGAGTGAAAAGTGTTCCAAACAAATTGTGATTATCAACCCTTGCACCTGCCATAAGCGAGAAGTCCTCAAGCCATTTGTAGGTGTACTCAAGGTATGCCCCTGGTACTTTCTCGGTTCGGATTAATCCTTGTGAATTCAATGTTTCGTTGTAGTCATCGTAGGTATAGCTAATTCCCGTTTTAATGGTATGGTTGGTGCGCCCAATGTAGGTTATGAACACAAGGTTGGTATATAAGCTTTGCTGTTTACCGGTGTATAGACTTGTTCCAAAAACAGACTGCTGATCGTGCATACTTGCCGAAGCAATTAACCCTAGCGAGGTATTGGGCCGATCGAAAATGTACCCTGCCTTACCATATCCCTCGTACTGCCTAGTTTGTATATCAATACCAAATGGATTGGTGATGCTTTCGTGCGGCAATTGACCAGCACTTCTATCCTCGTCCAGTAGACGTATTCCCACCTGCGACTCAAAGCTATTGCCATCGTACTTCCATCTGTTGAGCAAATGGTACTGCTTTACCAACGGGTGATTTAGGAATGTGTCATGGTTGTGATCGTTTTCAAAGCTCATGTTCTCAACATGGGCAAGTACCATGGTTGATATGTTCGGCGAAACATTTGTACTCAAATTGGTGTTGAACTCGGCCATTCCAAGGCTGTTGGCGTACCCATTCACAAAGAATACCTCATCCTCCCAGGGTTTTTTGTACTCAACGTTAATCTGTCCGGCAATACTCTCGTAGCCATTGGCTACCGAGGCAGTACCTTTCGATACCTGTATGGACTCCATCCATGACCCCGGAACGTAGCCCAGTCCAAAGGTTGAGGCTAAACCTCGAAGGGCTGGAATGTTTTCCACCTGAATCTGGCTATAGGCGCCAGCAAGTCCAAGTAGTTGAATCTGCTTTGCTCCAGTTACCGCATCGCTATACGATACATCCACCGATGCATTGGTCTCGAAGCTCTCCGAAAGGTTGCAGCATGCTGCACGCTCCAGCTCGTTTCGGGTTATTATTTGGGTTTGCACAGGGTTTACCCTATCAAAATGGGCACCAGGCGATCGACCAGCTACTACTACGCCCTCAATATCAACGCTTTTTTGCAGCGTGTGCATTATATGCGTTTGGGTGGCTGGCACCAAAAGCGTATCGGTTTGGTAGCCCACAAAGCTTATAACTAGTTTCTCGGCCCCATTAGGCCGATTAATGGCAAAGTAGCCCATCTCGTTGGTTGTTGTTCCTAGGGTTGTCCCCAGCCAGTATAAGTTGGCTCCAACCACAGGGGTAGATTGCCCGTTTTCGCCCTTTTCGGAGATATGGCCATCAACTTTTTGGGAAAATGCTGCAATGGGCATTATCAGCAGAGCTAAAAAAATAATACTTATAATTTGTTTCATAGCTTTATGTATTAAACGGTTAGTAATACAAGTTTTTAGACTTCAATTTTGTCAAAGTCTAAAGATTTACACCGCTTATGGGTGTAGGCTATGAAACGAAATGGGCTATTTTTAGCGAATGGTTGGAAATAACAATCGATTTTCCGCTTTGGGGCGGCGAGATATCCTTAGCTGCTACAGGGACTTTCGGGTTGCTCTCGTTAGTGGCTAAAAAATCTTCAAATAGTATTGCAATTAGTAGGGTTGATCGTGTGCTCGTTATTCTTTTGGATTCAATTGCAGTCGTTTCATCGGTTTCAAGTACTTCAACTTCCGTTTCGCAGCTACAATCATCGCATTCGCTAGCCCCACATGACGAGGTGTTTGTCTCGCTATGGCAAGCTATAGGCTCAGCGCTATTTGCTGTGCAGCAGCTCTGCTCTACTAGTAATGATGTGGATGATTTACTCTCGGCAGTACAATTGCAGAGATGATGAAATATGCTAAAGCCTCCCATAGCGAGTAACAAGTATCCGCTTAGAATAATGGTGAGTATGTCTTTAGTTTTTTTCATCTCGCAAATATAGTGATTTATTTCTTTACTGTTTTAAAAGATCTTGGGGCACATGAACCTGCAGCGCAGCCCGAACAAGGGCTTGAGCCACCCTTGGGGTCTGGTGTCACTGCACGATATAACCCTCTGATTGCGAAAAATATTGCTCCTGCAACTGCAAGCAACGCTAATATCTCCTGAAACATTTTTTATTATTTACAACGCATTGTAGCCATTATTGTTCAAGTGGCAAAAGGGTAATTAAAAATATATATATATGAATATATGAATAAGAATCTGTATATTTGCTTCTATTTACTCTAAATTTAAATTTTAAAAGCTATGAAGAAGACTGTTTTATTTACATCCCTTGGACTGGTGGCGGGTGTTTTGATTACTTTGCTGATTATCTATGCATCGGCACAATCGGTAATGCTTGAGGAGCAGGTGAGCATGTATGGTTTCGAGAAATCGGTTGAACTATTCGAAGAGACGGCCACAGAGCAGGGATGGTCAATACCAATGGTGCATGACATGCAAAAAACTATGAACAAGTTTGGGAGGGATGTGATCGAAGCCAAGGTGTTTGAGCTTTGCCACCCCGAGCATGCATTCGAGATTCTGAGTCGTGATAAGGAGCGCATTGTAATGTCGATGATGCCTTGCAGAGTTGCTATATACAAGAAAAGCGAAGGGAAAACCTATGTTTCGTGGATGAATACTGGCCTAATGGGGAGTATGATGAAAGGTGTTGTACCCAAGGTTATGAAAGCTGCTTCGCACGAAAGCGAGCAGATAATTTTGCCCCTAATAAAGTAGCTTGCTTCTTTTGAACCTAGCATAATTAAAGGTGTCGATTAAATGGCCACCTTTTGTTATATATGGCTACTGATGAGGAATATCATACCATCAAATTACTCTCATTAAATGCAATAGTTGTATTTTCACACTGCTAACAAAATTTCATGCTATGAATAGATTGTACTTGTGGATTCTAATAACGCTACTTCTATGGGGCTTTTCCGCACAAAGCCAGCTTACTATTGATGGTCAGTTTCGCTCCCGAGCCGAACTTCGTGATGGTTATCGCGAGTTAGCTTCGGATGTAAACTATCCCGCTCCCTTGGTGAGCCAAAGGTCACGGGTAATCCTAAACTTTGCCGATTCCAGCTTCGACTTCCGATTTTCGGCACAGGATGCCCGGGTGTGGGGACAGAACTGGAATGCAATGGCAAGCAATGCCGTTCACCTCTACGAGGCTTGGGCTGCCTTCAAGCCAAATAGAAATCTCACATTTAAACTTGGTCGACAGGAGTTGCGATACGACGATCAGCGAATAATGGCAGCAAGGGATTATTCCATCACTGGGGTTACTTATGATGCCGCACTGTTGATGTATAGCAACAAGGAGTTGGGGGTAAATCTACACTGGGGAACCATGATCAACAATCTGGGCGAGACAAACTTCCTTTCGCTTTACAATACGCCATTATCGTTTAAGTACATGTCGTTTCTTTGGTACGATATGAAAGTGTCGGACAACCTAAGGTTTAATGCGCTTAACCTATTCGATTTAACGCAAAATCCAGGTGATGTTCACACCATGTACGGAAGGAATACCTTGGGAGCTAATGGCATATTTAATCTTACTGATAATTTGGGAGGGCGTATAGGCGGCTATTATCAGATGGGTAGTTCATGGGTTAGCAATGGTGCTTTCGGAGAGACTAATAGAAAGATAAGAGCCTATAGCTACAATGTAACCCTATGGTATAGCGTTTCGGACAATTTAAAGTTGTCAGCAACTTCTGATGTTTACTCCGGTAACGATTGGTCCGAGAACTCAGAGCACTATACAGCATTTAACCGAATAATGTGTGCTGGCCATACCCATATGGGATTCATGGATTACTTTACCTCGGCCGATCTCCGCGAGGTTCGCTGGGCTGGGATTAATGACTTTTTCCTAAGGGCAGACTATAAAGCAAACTCAAAGCTTAATTTTCAGGCCACGTTACACTACCTGCTGCTTGATAAGCCCTATCTTCTGGGTTTCGATCCGATAGGATATTTAGAGGTCGACAAACCTCTTGGTACAGAGATTGATGTGATTGTTAACTACAAGGTGGCTCCGTCGTTTACCATTCAGGGTGCTTTCATGATGATGCTGCCAACCGAAACCCTTGAGAGAGTTAAACTTTCGGGTGGTGAGTCGGAGTTCTCCTACTTCAGCTACATCTCTTTTCTATTTACTCCTAAATTCTTTAAGTGGGAGGGCAAATGAGAAATTTTTGACCCCAGCTGATTAATATCACCATATAGGAAGAGCATCTAGCAGTAAGCTAGTTGCTCTTTGTTTTTGGGCTTTTTAAAAACTCAGAACCCACTTGTAAATCAAAAGCAACGAAAGGTGTTGTAAAATATACTCTATTGTTATTTGAATAACAGAAAATGGATTACCTTTGTTTTGCAAATTGAAAGTGAAATTTTTGAGTTGTTAACAGAAAGCTAGAATAAGGTGATAAAACCAAAGACCATGAAGTTAAAAGAGGTTGCGAGAATTATTGAAGGTAATGTCCTCTGCGGTGAGGATAAGCTAGACCAAGAGGTTGAGTTCGCTTTTTCATCGGATTTAATGAGTGATGTGCTTACCATTCAAACAGATGGAATGGTTCTAATTACTGGGTTGGCGAATGTGCAAGCCATAAGAACTGCCGAGATGTCGGACATTCAGTGTGTGGTGGTGGTGCGCAACAAAACGGTTACCCCCGAGATGGTTGCGCTGGCCGAAGAGAGTGGAATTGTGCTAATTGAATGCAAAAGTTCTATGTTTAAAACCTCTGGCCTATTGTTTCAAAATGGCTTAAAGCCTATCTTTTAGCTGGGTCAATTGGCTTAAATTTGTAAATTTACCAGATCAATAGCACCACATGCAGTTCGAGTATTCCGTAGAGGGGGGCGATTTCACACACGCTGGGTATGCATCGAGTCAGGTTAAGAAAGTTCTTAAGCAGCTCAATGTGGACCCTAAGCTAATAAAGCGCGTGGTGGTTTGTCTGTACGAGGCAGAGGTTAATGTTGTGGCGCATGCGTATAGTGGTAAAATTTTTACAGACATTAGTACCGACAGGATATATATGAAGCTTGAGGATAAGGGGCCAGGTATCCCCGATATTCAACAAGCTATGCAGATGGGTTACTCCACAGCATCGCCCGAGGTAAGGGAAATGGGGTTTGGCGCAGGGATGGGGCTACCCAACATTCAAAACAACGCCGATGAGTTCAATATAAGTAGCGTTGTAAACGAAGGAACAGTGGTGGAGATTGTGGTATACTTGAATCAGTTAAAAAATTGAAGCTCCGATGGAAAGTAAATTTTTTCATCACGCACTAAAAATATTACGCGACGTATGCATCGGGTGTTCCCACTGTATGCGCGTTTGCCCCACCGAAGCCCTTCGGGTTCGCAACGGAAAGGCCGAGCTGTATGATAATCGCTGTATCGATTGTGGCGAGTGCTTCAAGGTTTGTCCTGTTAATGCAATAATTATTGAGCAGGACGATTTCAGCAAAATTTTTGGCTACAAGCGAAGGGTTGCCCTTGTGCCGGCGGTTCTGCTGGGGCAGTTCCCCGATGAAGTTTCTCCTAATGATGTGTACAACACCCTGCTGGAGCTAGGGTTCACTGATGTGTTTGAGGTGGAGAACTCCGTGGATATCCTCAAGGAGTCTATCAACGAGTATGTTCAGAATAAAGAAATACCTAAGCCCGTAATATCATCGTTTTGCCCAGCAGTAGTTCGGCTTATTCAGGTTAAGTTTCCAGCGCTGGTCGATAATATTATGCTGCTTAAGCCCCCGCTCGACCTTTCAGCAATATTTTACAAGCTACTACTGATAGACCAAGGGGTTGCTGAGAGGGATATTGGTATTTTCTACATAACGCCCTGTGCCGCTAAAATTGCAGCAGTCAAAAGCCCTGTCGGCGAGGAGTACTCCGAGGTGGATGGCGTAATCAATATGGATGTTATATACAATAAGGTGCTAAGGACTATTAAGCAGAAAAACTCCGACGACCCCAAACCAACGAACACTAGTACAATTAATCCCAAAAATATACTTTGGAGCCTTACCAACGGTGAGGCCAACGAGGTTAATGGTCGTTGCCTTGCCATAGACAGCTTGCACAATGTTATTGATTTTCTGGAGAAGCTCGAGAACGAGGAGATAACGGATGTTGATTTTCTGGAGATAAGGGCCTGCGACGAAGGGTGTGCAGGTGGCGTTCTAAATTCGGGCAATCGTTTCCTTACCGTGGAGAGGTTGAAGAACAGATCGAAATCGCTTAGCGTGGATAGGACCGATTTGCCAACATCCTACGGGCATAGCATTGAGAAGTACAAATCGCAAATTGCCGAGCGAAAAGCCGCCAATCCTGTAAAACCTCGTAGTATGATGAAACTCGATGAGGATATGGGTCGAGCCATGAAGAAGATGGAGCGTGTGCAGCGAATCATGTGTTTCCTCCCCGATATTGATTGTGGTTCGTGTGGTGCTCCCTCATGCCAAGCGCTTGCTGAGGACATTGTAAAGGGCAAAGCAGCCATATCGCATTGCATCTTCTTACAGAAAATGATGGAGCAGACCCGCAAGCTGCATCCCGACCACTCATTCCGTATTATGGAGAGCATATGGGGAAAAGACCGCTTCAAGAAGGATTGTAGTAAAGGCTTTGGGCGGAAGAAGGACTTGTAGGAGTACCTTATTGCATAAGCTAAAAGCAAACCAAAACACCTAATTTATTTTCCACCTAAAATGTATCGCGATGAAAGTATCCGAAATTGTTAAATCTCTGAACCTTAAAGTTTTTTCTGGTGAATCGGGTTTGTCCAACGAAATCGACGGGGGCTATGTCTCCGATTTATTGAGCGATGTAATGGGGCATGCCGATGCTGGAAACGTGTGGGTTACTCTGCAAAACCATAAGAACGTCATGGCAATAGCCTCGCTAAAAGAGCTAGCCGCCATAATACTTGTAAAAGGGATTGAGCCCGAGGCCGACACTATTGAGCAAAGTAACCAGGAGGGAATACCAGTTCTTGGCACAAACCTTGGAACCTACGAAATAGTTGGTAAGCTATACCAAATGCTTAACACATAGCGCTGGTAAGCAATAGTTTTCCCAGAGTCAACTGCGAATTTCTTAGCGCCTACGCAATGCAAACCTATCGAGCCGATCTGCATATTCATACCGTACTTTCGCCTTGCGGCGATTTGGATATGAGCCCACGCAACATTGTGGCGCTGGCCAAGGCTCGAAATCTCGATATCATAGCCATAACCGATCATAATAGCACGCTGCATGGCCCGTTAGCTCGCAGGTTGGCCACCCCATTGGGTATCAAGGTTCTTTTTGGAGCAGAGGTGACAACACGTGAGGAGGCTCACTGCGTTTGCCTTTTCGACACGGAGGAGCAGCGCCAAGTGTTTCAAGCATTTATCGACGATAACCTACCAAACCTCCCTAATAACCCCGATAAGTTTGGCTACCAGGTGGTGGTTGATGAGAACGATGAAATACTACAGGAGGTCGAACCGCTTTTAATCTCCGCGCTGAAGTCGAGCGTTGGCGATGTACAAGCTAAGGTGCATGAGCTGAACGGCCTGTTTATACCTGCCCACGTCGATAGGCCAAGGTACAGCTTAATTAGCCAATTGGGCTTTATCCCCCCCGATTTACGCTTCGATGCCCTTGAAATATTTAGGAATACAGATCCCTCAGAGTTTTTGGCTCTGCATAGCTATTTAAAAAACCCAACGCTCATAAAGAATTCAGATGCACATTTCCCCGATCAGCTGGGTGAACCTTACACGAAATATCTGCTTGAAAGCCCAACCTTTGAAGAGATCGCCAAAGCATTGCATCGGCAGGATGGAAGAGAGGTATTGCTCTAGCTGGCGGTACGAGTACCTTCCCAAGCATCACCGCCTAAATATGTAGCGAATTATCATAATAGGTTAAACGGAACGAAAACCCGTATTGCTATTTTTATTAAATTGATTCTCAATTCTATTCCATGAAAGAGCTGTCGTTGCATATCCTCGATATAGTCCAGAACTCAATTGTTGCTGGAGCAAAACATATTCATATTGGCATAGCCGAAGATAGCGAAAGGGATACGCTATCCATTACTATTGTCGATGATGGCCGAGGAATGCCAGCAGAGGTTGTGCAAAAGGTGCTAGATCCATACACCACATCACGCACCACCCGAAAGGTGGGCTTGGGCCTACCTCTTTTCAATGATGCTTGCAGAAGTACAGGGGGCGAGCTACACATCGAGTCCACCGAAGGAAAGGGTACTAAGGTGTTGGCTACGCTTGGCCTTAACCATATCGATAGGCAGCCCCTTGGTGACATAGCAGGGGTTCTGGTCCTACTCATATCGGCCAATCCTTCCATTCGATTTACCTACTCGCATTGTAAAAACGGAAACACCTATACCCTCGATACCGATGAGGTGAATGAAGTACTCGAGGGTGTACCCATAAACACCCCCGAAGTGGCTAAGATGCTGAGGGAAATGATTAGTTTAAATTTAGACGAATTATAAATTAACAACCTAGGTTGTATAACATAATCCTTTTATTTAAAATGATTTGCTAAGTGAATAATTTTGCATACCAAATTTTACGACTCAATTGTTATTTGATTAACACATAAACCAAAAGAAACCCACAGTTATGACAAAAGTTAAATCGTTGGCCGATCTTAAGAAGATGAAGGAGCAGCTTCAGTCGAAGGTCGAGCTCAGGGAAAAGGGTGAAGATCCTGACAGCCGCATTCAGATAAAAGTTGCCATGGCAACTTGTGGCATTGCTTCGGGAGCCAAAACCGTGATGGAGTTTTTAATCGATGAGCTAGAAAAGCGCAGCATCGATGCAGTGGTTACCCAAACCGGATGTATGGGGTACTGCTATGCCGAGCCCACCATTGAGGTGAAATTGCCTAACCAAGAACCCGTGGTTTTTGGCTACGTTGACAACCAGAAGGCCGATGAGATAATAGAGAAGTACATAAAAAATGGCGAGCTGGTAGACGGAATTATTCCGGTAAACTACAATACCATTGACAATCAATAACCGCTAAAGGAGGAAATAATAATGGCAAAATACAAATCGCACCTACTCGTTTGCGGTGGAACCGGTTGCCGGGCGTCTGAGAGCGACTCAATTGTTGAGTCGCTTAAGGTTGAGCTGGCAAACCAAGGGTTAGAGAACGAGGTACAGGTGATTATGACCGGTTGCTTCGGTTTCTGCGAAAAGGGTCCCATCGTTAAGGTGCTCCCCGATAATACTTTCTACACTGAGGTTAAAGGTGCCGACGCTAAAGAGATAGTGGCAGAGCACGTGGTGAAAGGCCGTAAGGTGAACCGCCTACTTTACACCGACCCTAGGACCAAGGAGCATATCAGCGACTCTAAGCATATGGGGTTCTACAAGAAGCAGGTTCGTATCGCTTTACGTAACTGTGGAATTATTGATCCAGAGCAGATTGATGACTACATAGCACGCGATGGATACCAAGCCCTGGGCAAGGTGTTCGAGATGGGGTCTCAGGCTGCCATCGAGCTGCTAAAGAAATCTGGCCTTCGCGGACGTGGAGGAGGAGGTTTCCCAACTGGGCTTAAGTGGGAGTTTGCTTCAAAAAACCAAGCCGACCAAAAGTACGTAATATGTAATGCCGACGAGGGAGACCCCGGAGCCTTTATGGATCGTTCTATCCTTGAGGGTGATCCACACTCCGTTATTGAGGCCATGACCATTAATGGGTTTTGCATTGGAGCAACCAAAGGGCTGGTTTACATCCGTGCAGAGTAT
>JAVERU010000066.1:0-16702 GCA_034006965.1 Tenuifilaceae bacterium | reverse complement strand
AACAAGTATTCACGTTGTTTAAGAATTAAACACAGCCTTGAATGGGCTACGGAGGCCAATCTTTTCATATATTTGCAACATACATAATTCAAAAGCACTAATACCAAAGATGCAGAAAGTAGTCATAATACCCACTTATAACGAAAAAAGCAACATTGAACCAATGGTTCATAAGGTGCTATCCATTGAAGGCGATTACCATCTACTTATAATTGATGATGGGTCTCCCGATGGTACCGCCAATATCGTTAAAGGATTACAGGAAAAGTACTCCAGCAGATTGCACCTTATTGAAAGGGAAGGAAAATTGGGACTAGGAACGGCATATATAGCTGGTTTCAAATGGGCGCTTAGCAATGGGTACGATTACATCTTTGAAATGGATGCTGATTTTTCGCATAACCCAGACGATTTGAACAGGCTTTACGAAGCTTGTGAAAAAGGTGCAGATGTAGCCATCGGATCAAGATATATAAAAGGGGTAAATGTGGTGAACTGGCCAATGAAGAGGGTGCTAATGTCATACTTTGCCTCAATGTACGTTAGGGTTATTACAGGGATGAAGATAATGGACACCACTGCAGGCTTTAAATGTTATAGGGCGAAGGTGCTAAACTCGTTTGAACTCGATAAAATCCGATTCAAAGGCTATGCTTTCCAAATTGAGATGAAATTTACTGCCTGGAAAATGGGATACAATATTGTAGAGGTTCCCATTGTATTCACAGAGCGCAGAGAAGGTGTGTCGAAAATGAGCGGCGGAATATTCTATGAGGCATTCTGGGGGGTACTAAGCATGAAGGTTAAAAGTATTGGGAAAAAATACAACATCGCTTCATAAGCAATTAGGTGTAAACCAAATTAGGGATTATGAGCACAATTGCTATCCAAAACGCCACTATTATAAATGAGGGGAAACACACTTTAGGCAGCGTAATTATTCGTAATAGCTATATCGAGAGGGTTATCATCGGAACTGACACCCCAGTTGAAACCGAAAGGGTTATTGATGGGAGCGGCAAGTTTCTGCTGCCAGGGGTAATTGACGATCAGGTTCACTTCCGTGAGCCAGGCCTCACGCACAAGGGTAATATCTACACCGAATCGAAAGCAGCAGTAGCCGGAGGTGTTACCTCGTTTATGGAGATGCCCAACACCAACCCACAAACCACAACCATCGAGGCTCTTGAGGAGAAGCATCGTATAGCAGGGGAAACATCGCTTGCAAACTACTCATTCTACCTTGGAGCAACCAACGATAATATTGATGAGATTACAAAGATAAACCCACACAGGGTATGCGGGGTAAAAGTGTTTATGGGCTCATCGACCGGAAATATGCTGGTGGATAACCCAACCTCGCTTGAGCAAATATTTAAAGCATCGCCTGTACTAATTGCCACTCACTGCGAGGACGAGGAGACGATTAAACGTAATAGCAAGGAGTTCGCGAACAGGTACGGCAGCTCAATACCTTTTAGCTGCCATCCGCTAATCCGAAGCGCTGAGGCATGCTACCTTAGCAGCTCGTTGGCCGTAAGGATGGCAAAAAAGTTTGACGCTAGGCTACATCTACTCCACCTTTCAACAGCTAAGGAGATGGAGCTCCTCTCGAATGCTTTGCCCCTATCGAAGAAAAAGATAACCGGAGAGGTATGCGTGCATCATCTGTGGTTTAACGATAAGGATTACGACGAGTTGGAATGGCGCATCAAATGGAATCCTGCGGTAAAGATGGCAAGCGACCAAAAGGCGCTGCAGGAGGCTCTGCGCAACAACTTGCTTGATGTTGTAGCCACCGACCACGCCCCCCATACCCTTGCCGAGAAAAGGAATCCCTACAGCAGCTGCCCATCGGGTGGCCCTCTAGTTCAGCACTCGCTTATAGCAATGCTTGAGATGGTATCGAAAGGAGTGTTTACCCTAGAGATGGTGGTTGATAAGATGTGCCACTCCCCGGCCGAGCTATTCCGTATTGAGAAGCGAGGGTTTATTCGCGAAGGATACTTTGCCGATCTTGTGCTGGTGAACCCAAACTCGAAATGGAAGGTTACACCCGAAAACATCCTTTACAAGTGCGGCTGGTCGCCATTAGAGGGCGAAACATTTGGTGCACAGGTAACCCACACGCTGGTGAATGGTAGAGTAGTTTACGATAATGGTGTGTTTGACGAATCTGTAAAGGGAAGCGCTCTGGAGTTCTACCAACAATAGTACCGAGTCATCGTCTCCTTTAACGAACAAACTCCACCCTAAAACGTTATACCCAACAACATAAGGCATTTTTTAACTTCATTTCACAGACTAAATGAATGGATTAAAACTCCTAATAGCACCCGTTATCCTATCGTTACTACTACCGGGTTGCTCCGAGAACCCCAGCAGGAGCAACGAGAAATCAATCTA
This sequence comes from Tenuifilaceae bacterium, assembly GCA_034006965.1. Taxonomy (GTDB): domain Bacteria; phylum Bacteroidota; class Bacteroidia; order Bacteroidales; family Tenuifilaceae; genus Perlabentimonas. The sequence continues at coordinate 14,296 of JAVERU010000066.1, read as the reverse complement.
CTTTAACTTTGCCGACACGGTGCGAATCGATACAGTGATCAATAATTCCATAAGTGAACATGGGGTTTTGCGCTTTGCCATTTCGGCAATTTCGTCGCCTCGAGAAACATTTGATTACTACAACCTTATGTTCAGGTATATTGAGGAGCAGCTGGGGCAACGGGTAATAATGATTCAAAGGAAAACCTATCAGGAGGTTAACGACCTAATGAAGGAGAATAAAGCTGATATTGCCATAGTATGCTCAGGCAACTTTGTGTACGGAATGGCCGACTCGGCATTCAAACTCCTTGTGGTACCTGAGTGGAAAGGGCAAAGGCACTACAACACCTACATCATTACCCATAAAAATTCGGGTATAAAATCATTTGTTGACCTTAAAGGAAAACGATTTGCCTTTACCGATCCACTATCAACCTCGGGCAGGCTTTATCCAACAAAAAGGCTGCGAGAAATGGATTCAACATCCGATGAGTTTTTTGAAAGCACAGTATACACCTATGCCCACGACAACTCCATTCAACTTGTAGCCAAACAGGTGGTAGATGGGGCCTCGGTTAACAGCTTGGTTTTCGACTACCTTGCCACTGCATCGCCCGATAGGGTAAAGGACATTACAATTATCGAAACCTCCGAACCACACGCCATGCCCCCCATAGTCATATCTAACAAGCTACCTAAGGAGCTGGAGAACAGGCTCATCGATATCTTTTTAAATATTCACAAAGACAAAGGCAGCCAAGCGGTTTTAGAAAAGCTCATGGTTGACCGGTATGTGCTCAGCAACGACTCCATTTTCGATAGCGTGCGAGAGCTGGCCGGATTAAAAACTCGTTAAGCAAGCGTTGAGTAATGAAAAGGGTACAGCTACCACTTTTTTGGAAATTTAGCATTGCCATTGCCGCAACGGTGCTGCTATTTGGATCGTTGAATCTTCTGTTTATCCGTAATCAGGTGTACAAAACCTTCGAGAACCAGATTGAGAAGCATGGTATTAGCATTGCCAAGGGAATTGCCGAAAGAGCTGTTGAGCCAATTCTCTACGATGACCTTTCGGCTCTAAGCAGGTTAGTTACCCAAACTAAGTCGGTTAATACAGATGTTAGATACATCTTTATCACTGATAACAACAACCAAATCATAGCACACACTTTTCAGGAGTATGTCCCCAGGTTTATAATGGACGTGAACAAGATCTCACCTGAGCAAGAGATTGGTGTGCAGATTTTAAAAGACCCAAGGGACAAAAGCTGGGTTGTAAGAGATATTGCTAGCCCAATACTGAGCCACCAAATTGGTGTTGTGAGGGTGGGTATGTGCGAACGCGAATTTCAGAATGAGATAAGAGGAATAGCCAAGCTATTCCTGAGCATGGTGATGATGTTTCTGCTGCTTGGTATTGTTGCGGCATTTATGCTTTCGTACATCATTACCAGCCCGGTTAAAGCCATTAGCACCTACGCCTCGCAGGTCGATTTCGACACATTCTCCCACGAAAAAGCCAACAGGATTCCGCTTGAGAATAAGCTATCGGTTCGTTTGAAGAATCTTTTCGACCTTACCGATGAGATAGATGTGCTAAGTACAACCTTTAATGAGATGCTTAGCCGCTTACAAAACGCCTACCGCGAGCTCAAATCGACCCAGGAGTCGCTATCGCAGACCGAAAAAATGGCCTCGGTGGGAACCCTAACGGCAGGACTTGCCCACGAGATAAACAACCCATTGGCAGGAATTAGAAATTGTATCCGCCGGATTGAAGATAAACCCGACAACCTGAAGCAGAACAAGGAGTACATCGCCATGATGTCGGAAGCGCTACAAAAAATTGAGAAGGTGGTTGATGGTATGCTAAACTTCTCGCGAAAGCAAGAGCTAGCCTTCACATCAGCTGAAATAAACCAGCTGATAAGCAATACCATTTCGCTGGTAAAGTACCAGCTGGAGAAGTCGGAAATTGAGCTTGAATTGATTGGGTTCGACAAGACCATCACAATAAACGCTAGCCCAAATCATTTAGAACAGGTCTTCCTGAACATCATGCTAAATAGTATTGATGCGGTTTGCGAAGGACGTGAAAATGATATATACCTTCAAGGAAAAATCATCATTCGTATTTCTGAAAGCGTAAATGCAGCAACCATTGATTTCACTGATAATGGTATTGGGGTACCTCACGATAAGGTTGCCGCCATCTTCGACCCATTCTTCACGTATAAAAAAATAAAGCAGGGTACTGGCCTAGGGCTTGCTGTAAGCTACAACATTATCAGCAGTCACAATGGGCATATCACTGGTTGGAATGAGCCTACAGGGGGTTTCACCATATCCATTACACTACCTAAATCAGAATAAATCTATGCTCAAAATATTTGTTGTTGACGACGAAAGGATTGTAAGGGTAACCACCGCCGACGATTTGCGCGATGCCGGTTACGCGGTGCGCGAGTTTGCCTCGGGGCAAGCGGCCATACAGTACCTTAGCGATACCGATGAGGAGGTTGATATCATTATCACCGACCTGAAGATGCCCCATATGGATGGCTTGGAGTTTCTGACCAAGGCAAAAAAACTCCGACCCAACACCTTTGTACTACTCATGACTGCCTTTGCAACGGTTGATACTGCCGTGCAGGCCATGAAGTTGGGCGCCTACGATTACATCTCCAAACCTTTCAATATAGAGGAGCTTCTGCTCAGCATCGAGCGAATAAAGGAGGTGAAAGAGGTTAAGGACGAAAACCGCCAGCTAAGGACACAGGTACAGAGAAAGTTCGACACCAAGAACTTTATTGGCAAGAGCGAAGCAACACGAAAGGTTTTTGAGCTAGTTGAGATTATAGCCAAAAAGGATACCACCGTGCTTATTACCGGAGAAACCGGAACAGGGAAAGAGCTACTCACCAACATTATACACTACAACAGCAACCTAAGCAGTAAACCACTAGTTAAGGTAAGCTGCGCCATCCTTTCGCGAGAAATTTTCGAGAGCGAGCTATTTGGCCACGAGAAGGGTGCATTTACCGGCGCTGAGCGGCAAAAAATTGGCCGCTTTGAGTTGGCCAACACTGGTACTTTATACCTCGACGATATTGATGATATGCCCTTCGACCTGCAGGTAAAACTACTGCGTGCGCTTGAGGAAGGTGAAATTGAGCGGGTGGGCGGCACCGAAACCATAAAGATTAAGGTAAGGGTTATTGCCTCAACCAAAAAAGATTTGAAGCAAATGGTGGCCGAGGGAAAATTTCGCGAAGACCTTTTCTACAGGCTCAACGTGTTCCCCATTAACCTGCCCCCGCTCCGCGAACGTCCTGATGATATTGAGCTGCTAGCAAAGCATTTCGTGGAGGAGTTCTCGCAGGGAGTTAAAATCGATATTCACCCCGAGGCCATGGAGCTTATCAGGCGGCATCCATTCTCGGGTAATGTACGGGAGCTTAAAAACCTTATGGAAAGGTTAGTTCTACTGTCAAGCAACAGCTTGATAGATAAAAATATTCTGCCCATCGATGTTCGCTTCCCGGGTAAGCAGCACACCTGTTTCTACTTCGATAACAAGCCCCTTGACGAAATTCTTAGGGAGGTGGAGACCAATGCCATATCCGATGCGCTTTTACGCTCGGGCGGCAACAAGGCCAAGGCTGCACAGATGCTACAAGTTCCCGCCTCAACCCTTAAGTCGAGAATTGAAAAATTGAGCATTAAAATCCCATAAATCGACGAAATCTCGTCGAAACGGTCGATATCTCGTCGATTTTTCGTAATTAACAAGCCCCGTGTTTTGATCAAAATACGGGGTTTACTTATTGTATGTCAATCCCTTTACACAATACACTTGAGCCCCCTAAAACAAGTTGGCTTGCAAATTGCTTTATGTAGAACAGTTCTAAATAGCTCTGAAATCACAAATAATAATAACTTAAATAGAAAAGCAATGAAACGTTTAATTGGAATTGTAGCTATTGGGCTGGCCGTAGCATTTAACACCAGCATTCTGGCCCAAACCCACTACGAGGTAAAGTCGCACAACCTTGTAATAGAAGGGACATCGAACCTGCACGATTGGACTGCTGATGTGGAAAACCTAAAGGGAAACTTTAGAATTAAAGTTGAGGATAATAAGATTGTTGATATCGAAAACCTTACGGTAAAAGTTGATGCCAACTCCCTTAAAGGGTCAAGAGGGAATATGATGAACTCGAAAATTTACGAGGCCCTCGACTCCAAAAAGCATCCAGAGATTTCGTTCGAGCTTAGAAAAGTAAACTCCATTTCAGAAAACCAAGGAAGTTTTAGATTAAACACAACTGGGATCCTCCAGGTATCGGGAGTAAGCAAGCCTGTTAACCTCAACGCTGTGGGAAAGGTGCTTGCAGGTGGAGATATTGAGTTCACTGGCTCAACAAAAATAAAGATGAGCGACTTTAGCGTTAAGCCCCCAACAGCAATGCTTGGTGCGCTAACCACTGGCGATGAGGTAACCCTTAAGTACACCGTAGTGGTTGAGCGCAACCTTTTATCCGACAAGTAAGCTAGTTAAATCAACAATAATTTAAACAAATAATTAAGATGAAAATCACAATCAAAAGCACTGTACTTATAGTTGCATTAACAATTTCCGCACTACCCATTTTTTCGCAGGGCGAAAAGGTAAGCTTTATGAGGCCTGCCGACCAGCGTGGTGTTAACGTATTTGAAACACCAAAGGGCGATACAACCGATTTTAAAGGGCTTCACGTAAGAATTGGGGGTAGCTTTACCCAGCAATTCCAGATGCTTAGCCACAGCAACGAGGCCACAGCAAATGATGTTGCCTTTGGTAGTGGCACCGTGAACCTCAACGCGCTGTATCCACTTAGCCCTGGGTTTAACCTGGCAACGGCAAACCTTCGGTTCGACGTTCAACTTGAGGATGGTATCCGTGTGGTGCTGGAGAACTACATGTCATCGCGCCACCACCCCGAGTTCTGGGTAAAAGGTGGGTATGTGCAGATAGATAAGCTGCCCATGTTTGGCAACCCCGATTGGTTTGCAAATCATATCACCGCAAAGGTTGGTCACTTTGGCTTGAACTATGGCGATCAGCAGTTCCGCAGGAGCGATAATGGTAACACCATTTACAATCCATTTGTGGGCAACTACATTATGGATGCCTTTGCCACCGAGATTGCGGGTGAGGTGTATATCTACCCTGTGGAAAATTTCTTTGTAATGGCAGGTCTGTCGAGCGGTATCATCAATGGCGACGTGAAGGATTATGGTGAGCAGAAGAAGAACCCATCGATCCTGGCCAAGGTGGGATACGATAGCCAAATAAACGACGATCTTCGCTTTAGGCTCTCGGCCAGCCTTTACAGCAATCCTGGCACTACCAGCAATACCCTATATGCAGGCGACCGCACCGGATCGCGCTACTACCTAGTGGCCGAACCAGAGTACTACCGCAACTTCCGCGCAGGGGGTGCAGTAACCAGCACCAATGCAACCGACAGGTTCACCTCTGGACGTTTAAGCCCAGGGTTTACCAACAAGGTAACTTCGGTTATGGTTAACCCATTTGTTAAGTTCAAGGGACTCGAGTTTTTTGGGGCCTACGAAATGTCGCAGGGAAAGCAGGCTGGCGAAACCGAGAATCGTAAGTTTTCGCAGCTGGCTGGCGAGGTAATTTACCGCTTTATGCCCCGCGAACAGGTATTTGTAGGAGGTAGATACAATGTGGTTACAGGAACCCTACCCGGGGCCACAGATGATATTTCGGTTGATCGCATTCAGCTATCGCTAGGCTGGTACACCACTAAAAACCTACTGGTTAAGCTGGAGTACGTAAATCAGAATTACAACGATTTTGCTGCTACCGATTACAGGCACGAGCTTAACTTCAACGGTGTAATGGTTGAAGCAGCCATTAGCTTCTAATTCAAATTTTCCTGCCCCGAACGTATTACGGGGCAGGAAATTCCTTTAAAAACAATTCACTATGCTGTCAAACCTTGCAACGATAATTATGCTTACTACGCTCATGGGCACCAATGCAATGAGCTTTTACTCCTACACCATTGAGGAGCAAAGCTGGATATCCATTGCAGGGTCGAGCAACGTGAATACCTTTGAGTGTTTCTCGAGTAGTAATTTTACCAGGGGAAACATAATGGTAAACGCAAGCGAAGCGGGAAACGCCATTGCCTTTTACAATGCTCAAATGGCCATTGAAATTGAGTCGTTCGACTGTAAAAACCCCATGCTTAACAAAGATATGTATAAGGCCTTGGGGGCTAAGGAAAATCCAAACATCCTAATAGAGCTGCTCGATGCTGAATTTATGCAAAGCAGCACTCAGAATTCTCACTCAGGCAATCTGCATGTTTCAATAGCCATAACCATAAATGGGAAATGCCAAACATATACGCTACCCATCAATTGGGTTAGGGTAAGCGGCACCAACTTCAAGTTCGTTGGATCGCATGATATTAACATGACCGACTTCGATATCAAGCCACCATCGCCGGCCTTTGGGCTAATTAAAGTAAACGAGTTGATTTCAATAAATTTCAACCTCATGGTACAAACCAATACGCAAGTTTACGCCCACGAGGTTGAACGCTTATCGGCCCTATAAAGAGCAAACAAACAATTAGGATTGGTACACCGCCCGTAGTGTGCTTCGAGTTTTTTGCTGTAAAAACACCTTCTTGCTCACGAGCATCCTTTCAACAATCTCCTCAGTAAAGTGGCGAACCGTAAGTAATTCAAGCCCCTTGTTATACCTCACCTCGAATGATTTGTTCAGCTCTACAATTGCTCCGGGCAAAAAGTGATCCTCATTATCGACACAAATAGAGAAGCTAATGGCCGAGCTTTGCACTAGGTTGGCTTTAACCCTATTCCGGTACAAAACAGCAAATATTCTGCTTAAGCAATCCTCAATTACAAACGAAAAATCGCGGGGGGTTAAGGATATTAAAACCTGATTGGGTTTAACGATACGTATGGGAGGGTAACCTATTCGCTCTTCGGTTTGGTACACCTTAGTGCCCGCTGCCAGTGGTTTGGCAAAAGATTTTACGTAAAGAGGAATTTGCTTGTTTTGAAGCGGCTTTATGGTTTTGGGATGAATAATCTGCGCCCCGCAGTAGGCCAACTCAATGGCCTCCTTGAACGAAACCTCATCGAGCTTAACGGCATCGGCAAATACTCTGGGGTCGGCATTAAGCACACCGTCTACATCTTTCCAAATGGTTACGCTTTGTGCATCGAGCAGGTTGGCCAGCAGCGCAGCGGTATAGTCGGAACCCTCGCGCCCCAGCGTGGTGGTATGCCCATCAACTGTTCCTCCAATAAATCCTTGGGTTACATATATCGACTTGCCATTGAACAGGAACTGTTTGCTGCTCAACTCCTCCGATCTTTTAAAATCAACATTACCCTCTCTAAAGTTAGCGTCGGTAAGCAGCACATTCCTAATGTCAACCCACGTATTGCTAATACCCGCTGCATTGAGGTAAGAGGATATGATTCTAGTTGAAATAAGCTCCCCGTACGAAACTATTTGATCGTAGTTGAAGTTGTAGCCCTCGCGGGGCTGATTGCTCAAGTAAACCTCAAGCTTGCCAAACAATGCATCTAGTTCGGTAATGGCATTGGATGTATCGGGTTGGAATAGCTCATAAACAGCTGCTAAATGGCGATCTTTTATCGAGGTTAAATCGTCCCATACCCCTTCGTCACCAGCAATATACTTAGCCAGCAATTGCTCAAGGGCATTGGTTGTTTTGCCCATGGCAGAAACCACCACAACCAAATTGCCCGAGTGAGCCTTAACAATATTAGCCAAATTTTTAACCCCTTGGGCATCCCTAATTGATGCACCGCCAAATTTGAAAACACTAAGCATTGAGAATGATTTTGATCAACAACAAATCGGATGATGACATCAAAAGTAGTAATATTTGCTCCATATGGCAATGCATACAGTAAAAACTTAGCAAAACAATTCGGCACATCCAACATCATTCGCAAACGTTTTAAAACAGGAAAAAAATGTTTTTTATATCGAATATTTATGCGTAAAATTGCTACTCCAAAAACAACAATTCGATCACATAAATCGATTTACCAATGGAAGGCTACACGATCAAAACGCTAACACAGTTTATCATTGAGCGTCAAGCCGAATTCCCCTATGCTACGGGGGAATTCACTCGCCTTTTGTACCATATGGGTATAGCGGCTAAAGTAGTGAACAAGAAGGTGAACAAGGCTGGGCTAGTTGATATACTTGGGCTAGCCGGCGATGTGAACGTACAGGGCGAAGAGCAAAAGAAGCTGGATGTGTTTGCCAACTGGCGTTTTATCCAATCGCTAAAATCATCGGGCGAGTGTTGCGGAGTTGCTTCCGAAGAGAATCAGGAGATCGTAACTTTTGATGACGATCTATCGCTCGACGGCAACTACATTGTTTGTATGGATCCGCTGGATGGCTCATCGAATATTGATGTGAATGTATCGATAGGCACCATCTTCAGCATCTACAGGCGAGTAAGCCCAAGGGGGACGAAGGCCGTGCTTGAAGATTTTTTACAACCCGGATCGAAGCAGGTGTGCGCCGGATACATAATCTACGGATCGTCAACCATGCTGGTGTATACCACTGGGCACGGGGTTTATGGGTTTACCCTAGACCCATCAATTGGTGAGTTCTGCCTTTCGCATTACGATATTAAAACACCCGAGGACGGACCCTTCTACTCAATTAACGAGGGCAACTACGCCAAGATGCCCAGGGGCATTCAGCAATACATCAAGTATTGTCAGGTTGAAGATAAAAGCACGGGGCGTCCCTACTCAGCGAGGTACATCGGGTCGTTGGTTTCCGATTTTCATCGCAACCTGCTTAAGGGCGGTGTATTCCTCTACCCCGAAACTGCTGCTGCACCCAACGGCAAGCTGCGGCTTATATACGAGTGCAACCCCATTGCGTTCCTAGCAGAAAGTGCTGGAGGCAAGGCAAGCACTGGCAGCGAACGAATACTGGATATTAAGCCCACTTCGCTACACCAAAGGGTTCCGTTTATTGTGGGATCGAAAAATATGGTGGAAAAGGTGGAAGAGAAGCTGATTGAGTACCCCAGCAATGGGCATTAATACTACGTTTTACACCTAAACTTGAGAAGAAGCGCATTGTGAGAAATCCAATGCGCTTCTGTTTTTGGTTAAGTCATCTACTATTTCAATTCTCGCTTGTACTTTACTATCTCAAGCACATCAGCAATCTGCTCACTACTTCTTATATCCAAAACTAATGGTACAAGTTTACCTGTAGGCTTGCTTTGGGAAAGGCAACTCTTTATACTCTCATCTATACTAAGCTGGCCAACTCCTTGCGAGCTCTTACTGGTAAAATAGAAACTCATTTTGAAGAAGCTCTGCCAAACTGATAGCCAGAAAACGGTTTTGCCCCCATAGGTAACCTTACAAAGCCAAGACTTTCCGTCCTTGTAATACCTCCAACTAGCAACTAGCCCATAGTCAGGGCTACTGATCCGATCAATCAAATCATCGTAAACCTCATACAAACTCCCCAAAGATTCACTTAGTACCGGCTGGGGGTGTGGCAAGTGTGGGAAAGCGTGTTACGTTTTCGTCCCCCTACGAAAACGCCCGAGCGGGCGAAACCGCTCCGAAGTTCCAATGTCAACCCACGTTGGCTACACCCCTTGTTGCAGGCTGGCTTTAAATTTCTTTGCTTTTTATTAAGATGTCTTCTTCAATCTTCGGCGATATTCTAAAACCAACAGCTTTCAATTTTTCAATGTAGGATTTCAATTCAGTTATCAATCCTTCCCTTTTTGCTTTAAATAGAATTCCTAAAGTCCCAGTAATTCTAAACCCTAACTTCTCTGCTTCTTTTCTTCCTTTTAAGTCGTCAAGGATTAATAAAACATCAACTTTTTCCAACGCAAGAGCAATTGCAGACGCTTCACCTAAGTCAAGATAAAGGTCAAGTAATTGTTGGTATTTTTTGTTCTTAACATTTTCAATAATAACCCATTCAGGGAGACTTTCACTAAATTCTAGGGCAATTTCATCAGTAATATAAATCTCTTCGTATAATTCATTCAACAACTCAATTGCTGAGTCCACTCCGAAAAGTCCTTTTGCCCCTAAATCCCCTAAAGGGGACTTTTTAAAATGCTGATTTTTAGACTTCCCCTTAAGGGGTCAGGGGTTAAAAAGGGTAAAAATCAGCATTTTGAGACTTTTCGGAGTGGAATCATTGCTTCAATTTTTGAAAGAGCAATCAAATAGCTTGTATCCGCAATTACAGTGATATTAGGCATTTGCAATGTCTTTATCTAAGTCTTCTATTGATTGGCTAAATAATGAAACCCCATATTTACCTAATATTTCTATAAATGCTCGTTTCGATATGCCAACCATTTCTGATGCTTGTCCTGCGGAAACAAGTCCATCTTCATACATCTTTGATGCAACATAAACTGAAAAATCAAATGTTTTCAAGTTTATATTCTCAGGTACATTCAATATTACCTTATTCATCTCATTTCTTTTTTTGTCTAATGCAAATATAATCTTTTTTCAATGCATTTTCCAGTTGAAGTTGTTGGTTCTTGGGATTTCGTCTCAGCTTGCCTGCAACTCTGGTGTAGGAACAATGTTTGGATCCCTAAGAAGTTGTTCCATATCACGCATACTTAGCGGCAACTTATGGAAAAATAATTGATCGGTTAAAGGATATTCCTAAGTTCTATACCCTTTATAAATTCAAGGCTTTTCTCCATCTCTTTATACATCACCACATCCTCCTCAACAAAACCAACCTGCTTACGGTAATCGGTCATTACCTTCTCGAGCTTTGGTGATGTTTTGGCTGGGCGGCGGAATTCAAGCGCTTGCGCTGCATTGAGTAGCTCGATGGCAAGAATCCGCTCCACGTTATCGACCACCCTAAGCAGCTTGGTGGCTGCATTGGCGCCCATACTAACATGATCTTCCTGTCCGTTCGACGAAACGATGCTATCGACCGAGGCGGGTGTACAAAGCTGCTTGTTCTGGCTTACCATGGCGGCAGCGGCGTACTGAGGTATCATCATCCCTGAGTTGAGGCCTGGGTTGGCCACAAGAAATTCGGGCAAACCGCGTAGGCCAAATATTAGCTGCGCCACCCTACGCTCCGAGATATTGCCCAGCTCGGCAAGGGCAATGGCTGCAAAATCGAGGCTAAGAGCCAAGGGCTGACCGTGAAAGTTTCCACCCGATAGCACCAAGTCCTCGTCGGGCCAGATGGTGGGGTTATCGGTAACCGAGTTAATCTCTGTTAGCACAAGCTGCGCCACGTAGGCAATGGAATCCTTTGATGCGCCATGCACCTGGGGCATACAGCGGAACGAGTAGGGATCTTGAACATGTTTCTTAGGACGAGAAATCAGCTCGCTACCCTCAAGCATGCTGCGAATATTGGCGGCTGTGTCAATCTGCCCTTTATGTGGTCTTACATTGTGCAGGTTTGGGTGGAAAGGCTCAATGCGGCCATCGAATGCCTCAAGCGAAATTGCTCCAATCACATCGGATAGTTTCAAAATACGGAATGCTCTGAGCAGAGCATACACCGCATGCGAGCTCATAAACTGAGTGCCGTTAAGTAGCGCAAGCCCCTCCTTCGATTTTAGCTCAATGGGTTCCCATCCAAACTCCTTAAGCACATCGGCTGCATTGCGTTTCTCGCCTTTGTAACGTACCTCGCCCTCGCCAATAAGCGGCAAAAACAGATTTGCCAGCGGTGCCAGGTCGCCCGAAGCGCCCAACGATCCACGATCGTAAACAATGGGCAGAATATCATTATTATAAAAATCGGCAATGCGCTGCACGGTTACTAGCTGAACTCCTGAATGTCCAAGCGATAAAGCATGTGCTTTAAGAACTAGCATTAGCCTCACAATTTCAGGCACCACCTCATCACCGGTGCTGCAGGCATGCGACATCACCAAGTTCTTCTGCAGCTGCGAGAGCTCATCCCTGGAGATGATCTTGTTGCAAAGCGAACCAAATCCTGTGGTTATACCATAAATTGGTTCGTTGTGATTTTCCATCTTTTTATCGAGATACTCACGACAATGGTTTATCAATCGCTGGGCTTCGCCAGAAATTTCTAGCGTGTAACCACCCTTTACCAACTCGTTGAGTAGTTCATAGGTTAAGGGTTTGGGAGATATAGAATGAACTTTAGCCATAATACTATTAAAATTTTCAGCTATTGCATTTGGTACTAAAAGTAACTTTGTATTTCGTTAACCTTAACTGTTTCCTGATTCCCAGTGGTCATATTCTTAATGGAGACTTCGCCATTCTGCATTTCCGCCTCGCCTACAATGGCCACGTACTGTATGTTCTTCTTGTTGGCGTAATCGAACTGCCTCTTCATCTTGGCGGCATCGGGGTATAGCTCTACAGATATACCTGCGGCGCGTAAACCCTGGATTATTGGAAGGCAGAATGCAGCCTCCTTATCGCCAAAGTTGGCAAACATAACCTGCGAGCTGGCCAGCAGGCTCTCGGGGAACAGGTTTAAGTGTTGCATCACATCGTAAATGCGGTCGGCACCAAACGACACGCCCACGCCCGAAACATTCTTGAGGCCGAAAATTCCGGTTAGGTCGTCGTATCGACCACCACCACAAATGCTACCCATCTCCATATCGTTGGCCTTAACCTCGAAAATTGCGCCGGTGTAGTAGTTCAGCCCACGCGCTAGCGATAGATTGAGCTCAACGGTTGTTGTCAATCCACCAATCGACTCAAGGGTCGTAAAGATGGTCCTCATCTCCTCAATGCCCTTTAGCCCAATCTCTGATGTAGCCAATGATTTTGAAAGGATATCCAGCTTCTCGGCATTGGTTCCCTGCAGCTGAATTACGGGCTGTAGCTGCTCGATGGCCGTCTGCGAAACGCCTTTATCGGCCAGCTCACTGTTCACAGCTTCAATGCCAATCTTATCAATCTTGTCGATGGCTACGGTAATATCTATTATCCTTTCGGTTTCGCCAACCACCTCGGCCATACCGCTAAGAATTTTGCGGTTGTTTATTTTGATTGTTGTGCTAACTCCCAACTTTTGGAAAACCTCATCGATAATGAGCACCAGCTCCACCTCGTTGAGCAGCGAGTTTGAACCAATTACATCCACATCGCACTGGTAAAACTCGCGGTAGCGGCCTTTCTGAGGCCGATCGGCACGCCATACGGGCTGAATTTGGTATCGTTTAAACGGGAATGTGATATCGTTTTGGTACTGAACCACAAATCGAGCGAACGGAACGGTAAGGTCGTAGCGCAATCCCTTCTCGCAAATCTTGGTCGATAGGGCATTGGCATTATCCGCCGACACGTCGCTGGGTTGAACACCCTTGGTGAAATCGCCCGAGTTAAGGATTTTGAAGAGCAGCTTATCACCCTCATCGCCATACTTACCAAGCAATGTAGATAGGTTCTCCATTGCAGGCGTTTCGATGGGCTGGTAGCCATAGGTGCGAAAAACCGATTTTATGGTGTCGAAAATATGGTTACGCTTTGCCATCTCGGCAGGCGAAAAATCGCGGGTTCCTTTGGGTATTGATGGTTTATTGGAAGCCATTTAGCTAATTTTTTGTAATTGCCTGCAAAGATAGAAAATATTGACTGATTGTGGAATGAGTTTAGATATTGTAAAGCAGTAAAGGTGGATGATTATCATTTGGGTTGGGTTATGGAGTTGGAAGACGGAAGACGCCTGTCTCGGGATGCGGAGCATAACGAGAGAAGTTGGAAGTATGCCCTGAGCAGCTCGACAGGTGTTATACTGAGAAGTTCGACAGGCTTACCAACCACTTGTTGAAGTACTCCCTGGCCACCTGTCGAAGATTCGAAAGCTGGAAAATTGGTGGGTGGGTGGAATTTGGTAAAAATCCAACCACTTATGCCAAATGGGTAAATTACCTGGGTTAAGCTAGCGGCAGGCGTGAGCCTGCAAGAATAGGTGGACGGTGGCACAGCCAACCGCCCAACTAAGTAGTCACTTTAAGGAGAACAAAAATCTTAACTATACGATATTGATATAGTATTCACTGTTGTCCGATAAAAATATAAGAGAAGGGAGCTCACAAGGAACTCCCGACTCTTTTTAGTAGTTTTGTTTTACCCCAAACATTTAACTACTATGGATAAAAGTACACATTTTTTCGGCACCTCGGTTTTCGGACAGCTGATTTCTTTAATTGACCCCAGAATCATTTCCTCCAGC
>JAVERU010000065.1:0-16717 GCA_034006965.1 Tenuifilaceae bacterium | reverse complement strand
TTCCCATTGACCGAGAAAGATTTCAGGTTGTATGATAGGGGTAGAATCAGCTCCACAATCACAGGATCATTCTTTGGCTTAAGCAGAAACTCCAAAGCGCGGGAATCTGTTTTTATCGAATCATAGATCACCTCTATGCTGGGTTTCTCAAAATCTATATACTCGGCTTGGGCCTTGAGCCTAACGCCACGCCTCCAGGGATAAAGCTCCGATGCATCGCCAAAGCTATCGTCTGCAAAAAACTGCTTATTCCAATCATCGGTATTTAAGTTCGATGAGAACCAGTAGGCTTGCTCAGTATCGCTGAGCGCAGCATACAACACGTTGCTTTGCAAGGGTTGCTCGGGGGTTGGCTTAGAATTTACGTGCGCAGCAACTAGCGCTACTACGCTCGCAAGGAATAGCCCAATGGGTAGCAACCTTCTATATCGTTCCATTGGGTACTCTAAAAATGGCAGCGAAAAGAGAAGTAGAAAAACAAGCAGTCCCGCACCAGCAAAGGGCATACTAAGGCCAAACACGAAGTATATCAAATTAATGTATGGGCTTATCATAAAAATTAAGGGCAACAGCCCAACGAGTAGCACCGTATGGTAGCTCCAAGGTCTTTTATCCTTATCGATATCAACAAAAAGCAGAACTATAACCGATATCAATCCAAAAAGCAAGGGGACTAGGGTTAGGTACGACGCTGTGGGCATCCTCCAAATTATTGCGCCCGATAGCAGAATGAATAGCAAAAACACAGCTGCTAATGAATTGTATATATGAATTCGTTTTAAGTAAAACGGATAGAGTAGCGCGAAGAAAAACAACACAACTAGGGTGTAGGCAAGAAAATAGTATTTTACGTTGTAGAAGTTGCTCATATAAAAGGCAGCGTAATGCGGATAAAGTTTTAATACAAGCTCATTAATGCCCCATACCGAAGCAACCGAAATGCCCACAACAAGGATTAAGTATATTAGGCTAACAAAAATTTGGCTAAAGCTAATGTGCTTTCGGGCAAACCCTAGCATCAGAAAGAAAAGGAATAGCAAAACGATGAATACTAGTATCCATGTATTTAGCACCGAAGGGAAATACAGCATTTTATGACCCAAGAAGTTGAAGTACACCAGGTCGGGGGCTTTGGTTTGGGCAATGGAGACATTACCAAAATGCTCTGCAAAGCTCATTATGTAGCTGCCCATATGCTGCAAACTTGCCAAGCTAAGGCTTTCGGGAGTATCAGTTGGGCTATGGTAGTTAACAAACCCATCCACAATGGCCACGTTGTAGCCCGAAACGCCTGCATTCTTAAACACTGTAAAGTCAGTGTTGTTAGGAATCATTTGGTAAACCTCGTACATCATCGAGCCAGCAAAGGGTCTTTCCATCCCCCTAGCAAACTCCCTGATAATCCATCCGTTTTGCGAGCTAACCTCGAACGCCAGCGCTGGCCCTTTATTACCCCTAGCCTCAATGTTTAGCACCAGACCAACATCCATCATCCAGGGATGATCCTGCACAAAGGCCTCGGCACCCAGTAGCCCAACCTCCTCGGCATCGGTAAATAGGAATATGATATCGTTTTCGAGGTCGAAGTGATTTTTAATTACCTCTGCAGCCTCAAGCATTGAACCAATGGCTATGCCGTCATCGGCAGCGCCTGGAGTATGCGGCTGAGTATCGTAATGCCCAACAACCAGTAGCGCTTGCGAAGGGTTACTACCCCTAATTCGGCCAGCCACATTGGTTACATTGGCAAAAACCGGGAAACCATCGTAGCTGGCAACCGTGGTAGACTGGACATCTACCTCAAGTCCCATTCTCTCCAGCTCATCAACTATGTAGTTGCAAACCACCTCCTTTTCGGGGGTGCCGACCATATGCGGCCATTGGGCAATTTTTTCGATATGAATAAATGCTCTAGCTGCCGAGAACACATCGGCGGGTGCATTAATACCCTGAGGCTTTGGAGGGGAGGTTAGCCTTATAGCCAAAACTGTGAAAAAGGTAAAAACAAGTAGGACAAGGAGAGAGAAAAGGTAACCAGAAAATTTTAACTTTGGAAATCGCATAGGGTGTAGGGTTAGAGGTTACACTGCCAAATATACAAAAACGGATGAATTTGAGTACAAACAGATTAAAATTATGGAAAGAAGAAACAAGGCGTTAGCCCTTTTCGACAACGGGTACAACTGCGCCCAAGCAATTCTTGTTGCTTTTGCCGATTCTGGAGGGATAGAGGAAGAAACGGCCTTTAGAATAGCCGCTGGGCTTGGGGGTGGAGTTGGTCGAACCCAAAACCTTTGCGGTGCCATTAATGCTGGTGCCATTGTGCTAGGATTACGCCACGGAAACTACGCACCTGATGATTTGGAGGCGAAAAACAGGCTGGCCGATATGGTTGGGCAGTATGTTAATGAGTGCAGAAAGGAGCTGGGAGCTACGCAATGCCTTGAGCTAACCAAGGTAGATTTAAACAACCCTGAGCAAAAGCAGCTTGCCAACGAGAGCGGATTGCTTACAAGGATATGCAACAATGCGGTATCGCAAACTGCCGATATTCTGACCAAGTATTTATAGCGATGGCCGAGGCAACACCTGTGCGCTTGCCCTTTTAACGGAGTATGCTGCAAAATAACCAATTGCCCCATTGGTAAGGTTTGTACGTGGATTAGCTGGCGGACCACTAAACAGCGGAGCAGAGCGCCATGAAGCCTCCTGCGCCTCGCTTAAAAATCGAAAGTAATCCTCGGTAATCCCACTGAATCCAACGGTAATGGTATCGCCTTCGGAAACCATACCCCTCCTATCGCTAAAAAAGGTGATGGTAACACCGTTGGTGTACTCGCCATTGAAAAAGGTGTCGTCGACTATGGAATAATTATGAAGCGAATCGGTTTGCAACTCGTTGTTGATGTATATTAAGAACTTGTAAAAATCTCTAGTTTCTGCTGGATCCTTGGCAAAGCCTTGCACCTCCCACCCCTGCCATAGCTGGCGGTAAACAACCCTAATGGAGTCTACATCGCCCAAGGGTAGAATGGTGCTGCTAGCCGAATGGCTTGACACAACGCCATCGCCCAGCAGATCGAGATTGCTTACGATTAAAGTGTAAGTTTTACCCACCTCGCCATAAAAATTGGGCTGGGTAAGGTAAACCCCTTTCTCCGTTTCACTCTCGGTAAGAGCATGGTAATTGGATCCATCGAAAATCTCTACATCAACTCCAGAAATTCCCTGGGGTGGTGAGTTCTTAAAGTAGTCGCCGGTGGAGGATATGGTAATCCTATGTGCAGTAGTATCGGTGGTAAGCTGTCCAAATATTACTGGCCGAGTGTAGGTGCTATCGAGCTCAATGTCTATCACCTCGGTGCAGGAACCCCAGACCAAACCCATGGTAAGGCTTAATAGTAGTAATCTTATATTGATAAATAATCGTCTGCTCATAGCTGCTCCTGTTCTAAAAATTAAAGTTATAGGTTATGGCTGGTAGTATGGAGAATAGGTAGGTCATCTCGGCGTAGGTCTCGTTAGGGTTTACCCTATCCTGCACAAAATTAATTGCCCATGCATTCTTCCTGTTGTATGCATTGTAAATCGAGAGATTCCACTCGCCCTGCCATTTCCTTTGGGTTGTTGCTCTTGGTCTATAGGTTACGGCTAAATCGAGCCTATGGTAATCGGGGTATCTAAATGAGTTCCGCGATGTGTACAGAGGAATAACAGTACCCATAATCTCGTATCGTCCGGCCGGAAAGGTTGCTGGCACACCCGTTGCGTAAATCCAGTTTGCCGAAACGCTCAGCTTCTCATTAATATCGTAGCTGGTTACGATGGATACATCGTGAGGCTTGTCGTAGGGCGCAGGGTATGGGTTACCCTGGTTCACATCAATAATAGTGCGAAAAGCACGAGAGTATGTGTAGCTTACCCAACCATTGAATCGGCCTAAGTTGAACTGTGCAAATGCCTCAACCCCATACGACTCGGCAGAACCTGTTCGCAGCTCACCCTCCAGCCGCTCGTTTAGGAAAAGATTGGCAAACTCCTTAAAATCGATAACATTACTCATCGATTTGTAGTAAACCTCAACCGATGTTTCCAAGGCATTGTTAAAAAAGTTTTGAAAGTAACCAACGGCCCATTGATCCGAAAGCTGAGGCTTTACATTGGGTGAAGCTGAGAACCAGATATCGAGCGGAGTACCTGCAGCAGAGTTCGAAGCCTGCTGAATGTATTGTACTGTTCGTGAGTAGCTCCCTTTTACCGATTGCCTATCGTTGAAAGCAAAGGTAAACCCAAGGCGGGGCTCAAGGTTTACGTATGTATTGTAAAAATCGTTATCGCCATACTCTACAAAATCCTCGGCCTCAAAAAACTGGTTGTAGCTGAAAACCGTTGCAGGCCCAATATTCTGAAAAGCCGACATGCGTAAGCCATACTTTACAGTGACTAACGAGCCGATGCTCTGCTCATTTTGAGCATACAAACCGTGCTCGAGAGAGTAGCTATTGGGAATTTTCAACTCCCCAAAAATCGACTCATCGCCCTCGCCCTTTGCTGTACCCGGACTTAAAACGTGATATGTACTCTGTGCTCCGAAGCGAATCGTGTTGCTGCTTCCCAAAAAGTAGCTAAAGTCGAACTTTGCGCTATAATCCTGCATATCCGACAGCCAAGTAAATCCGCTAACCTCACCCGAGCCACCACCCAAGTAATAATCGTAGCTAGTATATATTAACGAGGTGTTTAGGAATAGCTTTGGGCCAAAAAGATGGTTCCACCGGGCGGTTAAGGTTTGATTGCCAAAGCCAAACCCTGCAAAGTCGTTGCGGAATATATCGCGTCCAAAGTATCCCGAGAGAAAAAACCTGTTGTTATCGTTGAGCCTATGGTTAACCTTAAGCTTCAAATCGTAGAAAAAGAGCTCATTATCCCTAACGCTCTCGTTGGCAGCTAATGGCAAAAATATATCGGCATAGGTTCGTCGGCCCGAGATAAGAAAGGAGGTTGCCTCGCTGATTATTGGCCCTTCGATGGTTAAACGGCTCGAGATGGTTCCAATGCCGCCCACGGCGGCAAACTCCTTGGAGTTCCCCTCCTTCATCCGCACATCGAGAAGAGACGAAAGGCGGCCTCCACTTGACGCTGGAATATCGCCCTTATACAGCTTTACATCCCTTATGGCATCGTTGTTAAAAACAGAAAAGAATCCCATCAAATGCGAAGCGTTGTAAACGGTGGCCTCATCGAGCAGAATTAGGTTCTGATCCATTGCCCCACCCCTAACGCTGAACCCCGATGCACCCTCGGATGTGCTTTGCACTCCAGGAAGCAACTGGATAGCCTTAATAACATCAACTTCCCCTAGCAGGGCAGGCATCCGCTGAATAGTTTTGATATCGAGCTTTGCCACGCTCATCTCGCCCCGGGTGATATTGGCGTTGGGCCTTTCGCGCGATATGACCACCTCCTGCAGCTGGGTTTGATCTTCGGCCAGCTCAACGGTAAGGCTTACATTTCGATTGAGGTTTACAATATGCTCCTGCTTAGTATAACCTAGATATGAAAACACAAACGTGTAGCTACCAGGTGCTAGCGAGATGGAGTAAAACCCGTAAGAATTGGTTGTTGATCCTTGGGTAAGCTCTTTAATGAGAATTGTAGCCCCGATAAGCTCCTCACCCGTGGCAGCATCGCGAACGTATCCGCTTATGCTATATCTTCGGGGAGCATCATTCTCTGCAAAGACTGCAAAAGGACTATAAATTATTAGGATACTTAGCGCTAGGCTGAAAAAAAACTTAATCATACGGTTTGGAGAATCTACATCACTATGACGCAAAAGTAGATGAAATGTTCAAGATGCTCGTCAAAAAAATTAAACAGCATATTATCCATAGACTTATAGTGATGCCCCTCCCCCAATAAAACCATCGGCTTAAGCTAAACATCCAGCTTTTCGGAATAGTTCCTGTTCGTCCTACGCTTAATGTACGCTCCTACAGCAATATCGAAGATAAGTAGGAACAACAACCCAGAAAAGGATCCTACCGTAAACATGGCTCAAGATTTTAAAATCAACACTAAGACATCACGATTGAATTTAATCACAACTTGTACAACAAATCGTATGTTGCTGTTTGCTGCAACTTAAAAGACCTACGACATTCTACTACTGTTCGTCTTCAATACACCCAAAGGTAATTTGCATAACAAAACCTGGCCCAATGATGCCACCCCACCAGTAAACGGGAAACGTTACACATTTAAAAAAAGGCTTTTTCAGCCAATCAACCATTGGTGTATTTACCGCAATATTTCCACCCCTATACATCGTGCTGTTCACCTAAACTCACAATCAATCCATTAGATTTTAATGGCCAGCTGGCTAGGCACAGCTGGCTGCACTTGCATAGCTGGAAAACAAGACTTCCAGAACAAGCCATACAACTGTGGGCACAGAAAAAGAAGTAGCACATCAATAGCACTGGTGCTGTATCGTTTGCGCAAAAATTAGCTCCTAGCTAATAATCACCAAATTACTATTCCAATATTTTTAATAATTTTGTAAGCTCACATAAAATTGTTTAACAAACAATAATTTCATCATAAATCAACAACTAAAATTTATCACAATGTCGATTACTAAACGTGTTTACACCTTCGGGAACAAGGAAGCCGATGGTGATGGCAAAATGAAAGAGTTGCTTGGGGGGAAAGGAGCCAACCTAGCAGAAATGAACCTTATCGGGATACCAGTACCTCCAGGCTTTACTATTACCACAGAGGTTTGTACCGAGTACTATCAGCTTGGCGAGGAAAAAGTGATAGAGCTACTTAAGCCTGAGGTTGAAGCAGCCATAAGTAAGATTGAAGGCATCATGGGCGCAAAGTTCGGCAGCAAGGATAACCCACTGCTTATGTCGGTTCGCTCAGGTTCACGCGCCTCGATGCCCGGAATGATGGACACTGTGCTTAACCTAGGCCTAAACGACGAGGTAGTAGAAGGGCTAGCAGCCAAAACCGGAAACCCACGTTTTGCCTGGGACAGCTACCGTCGTTTTATTCAGATGTTTGGCGATGTGGTAATGGGTATGAAGCCCGAATCGAAAGAGGATCACGATCCTTTCGAGGAGATTATCGACCATATGAAGGAGGAGCGCGGTATAGAGTTGGACACCCAGTTCTCTCCCGAAGACCTTAAAGAACTTGTAAAGCGATTTAAAAAGGCGGTTAAGGACAAGACCGGCAAAGACTTTCCAACTTGCGCATGGGAGCAACTCTGGAGTTCAGTAATGGCAGTTTTCAACAGCTGGAATAACCCCCGTGCGGTGGTTTACCGTAGGCTTAATAAAATTCCCGATGAGTGGGGAACCGCTGTTAATGTTCAGGCTATGGTATTCGGCAATATGGGCGAGAGCTCGGCCACAGGTGTTGCCTTTACCCGCGATGCTGCAACCGGCGAGAACATTTTTAATGGTGAGTACCTAGTAAATGCTCAGGGCGAGGACGTAGTAGCGGGTATTCGTACCCCACAGCAGATTACCCTTGAGGGCTCGAAGCGTTGGGCTAAGCTACAAAACATTAGCGAAGAGGAGCGCAAAGCAAACTACCCCTCGCTTGAGGAGGTTATGCCTGCGGCATATCAAGAGCTATTTAACATCCAAAGAAACCTTGAGAACCACTACAAGGATATGCAGGATATTGAGTTCACCATCCAAGAAGGTAAACTTTGGATGCTACAAACCCGAAATGGTAAGCGCACTGGTGCCTCTATGGTGAGAATTGCAATGGATCTTCTTCGCGAGGGTAAGATTGATGAGAAAGAGGCAATCCTTCGTCTGGAGCCACAAAAACTCGATGAGCTACTGCACCCCGTATTCGATACCGACGCGCTGGCTAAAGCCAATGTTCTAGCCAAAGGGCTTCCTGCATCACCAGGTGCTGCAACCGGTCAAATCGTTTTCTTCCCAGAGGATGCAGAAGTATGGCATACGAAGGGACACGATACAATCCTAGTCCGTATTGAAACCTCACCAGAAGACCTTAAGGGTATGGCCGTTGCCAAGGGTATCCTTACCGCTCGCGGAGGGATGACCTCGCACGCTGCCGTTGTTGCCCGCGGAATGGGTAAATGCTGCGTTTCGGGTGCTGGTACCGTTAAGATTGACTACCGCGCTAAGACCATGATTGTTAATGGCAAGGTACTTAAAGAAGGTGATTGGATTTCGCTAAACGGCTCAACCGGTCAGGTTCTTGAGGGCAAGATCAAAACCATGTCGCCTGAGCTAAGCGGCGATTTTGCTGAAATCATGAAGATGTCGGAGAAGTACACCCGCATGAAGGTTCGTACCAACGCCGACACACCAAAGGACAGCACCATTGCACGCGAATTTGGGGCACAGGGTATTGGTCTTTGCCGTACCGAGCATATGTTCTTCGAGGGCGACAGGATTAAGGCTATGCGCGAAATGATCCTTGCACAAGATGAAACCGGTCGTCGTAAAGCTCTTGAGAAACTTCTTCCCATTCAGAGAAATGACTTTGAGGGCATTTTCGAGGCTATGCACGATCTACCTGTTACCGTTCGTCTGCTTGACCCACCTCTACATGAATTTGTTCCACACGAGGAGGCAAACCAAGCTGAGATGGCCAAAGAGCTGGGTATTTCTCCCGAAGAAGTTAAATCTCGCGTAAACGACCTACATGAGATGAACCCGATGATGGGCCACAGGGGCTGCCGTTTGGGCATTACCTACCCTGAGATTACAGAAATGCAAGCAAGGGCTATCATTGAAGCAGCGGTAAATCTTAAGAAAAAAGGTATTAAGGCTTTCCCAGAGATTATGATTCCACTTATTGGTACTGTAGAGGAATTCAAGAACCAGGAGAAAATTGTACGCGCAACCGCCCAGAAAGTATTCGAAGAATCTGGCGAAAAGGTTGACTACCTAGTGGGCACAATGATCGAGATTCCTCGCGCTTGCTTAACTGCAAATGATATAGCAGAGGCTGCTGAATTCTTCAGCTTTGGTACTAACGACCTTACCCAGATGACCTTTGGATACAGCCGCGATGATGCTGGTAAATTCTTGCCAATTTACGTTGAAAACGGAATCCTTAAGAACGACCCATTCCAAGTGCTAGACCAGCAGGGTGTTGGACAACTTGTTAAGATGGGGGTTGAAAAGGGTCGCTCTACACGTAAAAACCTGAAGGTAGGTATTTGCGGTGAGCACGGTGGTGAGCCTAGCTCGGTTGAGTTCTGCCACACGGTGGGCATGGACTACGTAAGCTGCTCTCCTTTCCGCGTTCCAATTGCACGCCTTGCAGCAGCGCAGGCAGCAATTAAAGAGCAGTAGCCGCAAATTCAAATAAAAAACCGCCCCAATCTATGGGGCGGTTTTTTTATTTTACAAGGGTATTACCTAACGGTAAAGGCATGATAATCGACCACTCTCTCGTTGGGCATTAGGCTGTATATCCATGAAAAAATGGTTTCGGAGGAGGTGAGCTGCTCCTCGCCAGTATGATTTAGAAACTGTACCGGACTCTTGGTGAAAACAAAAACCATACGGTTTGTATCTACACCTTTCCCGCTCTTAAATGCCTCGTAATCTAGGTATCCAAAGGGAAACTTCATGTCGGTATTTGCTGGTATGAGCTGAAACTTTTCCCACTTGTTAGGATATAAAAGACCGGTGTAGTTATCGGTAATGCTAAAGATATGCAGATAGCAATCCTGGGTTGAGAAAATGGAGAAGGTGATGAACTCGCCCTCATCATAAATCCCTTTTATCCCCTCAACCTTAACGTTAAAAGTGGGGTCGGGCTTGGTTGAGTATAATATCACCGATGCATCTATAGTCACCTCAACCATGAATAGGTTTGTAACCTCATCAACCTTCCGACGGTGACTTACAATCTCGTAGTTCTGTATTGCGCCTTGCAGCTCAGCATGAATATCGGTGCTAAAAAACTCGGTGAAGTCGTTGTTTAGCTCGCTCCTAAACAGATTCTCATAGGTTTGAATCTTCTCCCCCACACCAGCCCGCCGCAGGGCCTCAACTTTTGCATTATTTAGAGCCTGCCTTCGAGCATCCTCCTCGCTTATTCGGCCCACAATCTCGGCCTCACCAGTTGCTCCTTTAACATGAATAATTTCTTGAGCACTTATGCTTGACGAGAAGAGCAGCATAGTTACAAGGCACGCAAAACTCATCAAATGGGATATTTTAACCATACCAATATGTTTTAAAGTGTTTATACACCAACCAATTATAGTGCCAATTTACAAAGAAAGCCGTTACTAAAATAGCAACGGCTCTCACTTTTTTCAATTTTGATAAAGAATTATTCAAACTTCTTGAAAACTGCTTTAATCTTATCCATAGCATCGCGCAGCTGCTCCTCGGTTATCACAAGGGGTGGAGCAAAACGGATAATATTACCATGGGTAGGTTTGGCCAATACGCCTGCTTCGGCCATTGCAACGCAAACATCCCAGGCAGTTTTGCCAGGCTGGTTGCGAATTACAACGGCGTTTAGAAGACCTTTACCCCTAACAAGCTCAATCATATCGCTCTTGATAGCACGGAACTCGTCTCTAAATATTTTACCAAGGCGCTCTGCATTTTCTTCCAACTTCTCCTCCTTAATCACCTCAAGGGCAGCTATGGCCACCTTGCCAGCAATTGGGTTACCACCAAAGGTAGAACCGTGCTGTCCGGGCTGAATGCAAAGCATGATATCATCGTCGGCAAGTACAGCTGATACGGGGAATACACCACCCGAAACGGCTTTACCAAGGATTAGAATATCGGGGCGAACGTTCTCATGATCGCAGGCAAGCATTTTACCAGTACGGGCAATACCTGTTTGTACCTCATCGGCAATGAACAGCACGTTGTTCTTCTTACAAAGCTCCGAAACCTTGGTTAGGTAACCTTCGTCTGGCACAAACACGCCAGCCTCACCCTGTATAGGTTCAACAAGGAAACCAACCACATTCTTGTCTTCCAAAGCTTTCTCAAGTGCAGGCACATCGTTGTAAGGAATAACCACAAAACCTGGAGTATATGGCCCATACTCTGCCTTTGCTTCGGGATCGGTACTCATGGAGATAATGGTTGTGGTGCGGCCATGGAAGTTGTTTTCGCAAACAATGATCTTAGCCTCGCCATCCTTAACACCTTTCTTTTGGTATCCCCACTTACGGCAAAGCTTAATGGCAGTTTCGTCGGCCTCGGCACCGGTGTTCATCGGAAGCACCTTATCGTACCCAAAGTACTTGGTAATGTACTCTTCGTACTCGCCCAACACGTTGTTATAAAAAGCCCTTGAGGTTAGGGTAAGCGTTTTGGCTTGCTCAATCATTGCGTTAACAATCTTAGGATGGCAATGGCCCTGGTTTACGGCAGAGTATGCCGAAAGGAAATCGTAGTACTTCTTTCCTTCAACATCCCAAACGAAAACACCTTCGCCTTTCTTAAGTACAACTGGTAGCGGGTGGTAGTTGTGCGCACCGTACTTATCCTCACGGGCCATGTAGTCTTTTGCTGTCATCATAACTGTTTCGATTTTAATAAATTAATATACAGGTAATTACATCTTTTACAAAGATACTGTAATTTTTACACAATCATAAGGCAAGTTTCCCAATTTTCAAATATTTAACACCTAGAAACCTGTATGTTAAGAAACATAATGAGCTAATTTTTGGCTACATTTGTTATACCATAACAGCTTAAAAAATAAACGAGATGAGCCATCAGCCATTAAAACATATTGTCAACAGAAGAAGTGAATTGGGGTTTGAGCCTAAGGCCCTATCGCAAGAACATATCGACACACTATTCGAGGCTGCACGCTGGGCAGCCTCATCGTACAACGAACAACCTTGGCGGTTTTACTTTGCCACCAGAGAAAACCCTGCGCTATTCAGCAAAGCACTCGACACGTTAGCCGAGGGAAATAGGGAGTGGGCAGTGAATGCTTCGATGCTAATTTTTAGCGTTGCCAAAATGGTGCTATCGAAGAACGGAAAGCCTAATGCTTATGCGCTTCACGATACGGGTATGGCCACTGCAAACCTCATGGTGCAAGCCGAAGCGCTTGGCCTAGCATCGCACCCCATGGGAGGATTTAATAGGGATCAAGCAGTGGAACTTTTGGGCATTACGGACGATGCTAAGCCTGTTGCTGTAATTGCAATAGGTTTTGCTGGGAACCATGATAACCTCAGCGATGGCAACAAGGAAAGGTTATTGGCTCCACGACAAAGGAAAGGAATTAACGAAATTGCTATTAGCATCAGATAGTTATGCTACCTCGTTAATCATTAGGTTCACTATCGGAAGTTTTGTTGGGCAACCGAAAAAAGAAAGAGGCGCCTTCGCCCGGTTTACTCTCGACCCATATTTCACCCTTATGCTTTAGCACAAAATCTTTGCAAAGCATTAGCCCGAGCCCTGTACCCTTTTCGCCGCTCTCGCTGGTGGTAGTAACTCCGACCTCGCCAGTAAAGAGTTTTTCCTTAACATGGGGCTCAATACCTTCGCCTGTGTCAGCTACGGAAACAATAACAGAATTGTCCTCAGGCTTTGCCTTAATGGTAACAGACCCACCTTGTGGTGTGAATTTTAGGGCATTCGATATTAGGTTTCGAATTACTGTTTTCAGCATGTTGGAATCGCCAAACACCTCCAGGTCGGGGGGCATCTCGTTGCTTAGCACAACTCCTTTCTCTTTAGCCTTGTGCTGCAAAAAAAACAGCTCATCTTCAACCAACTTGTACATGATATGAACAACAGGCAGATACTGTATGGTTCTGGTTTGTAACCTTGACCATTGCAGTAGGTTGTCGAGCAGCATATTGCCCTTAATGGCATTATCGTGAATAATCCCCAAGAACATGCTCACCTCCTGTGGCGTATACCCCTCATAATCGGTAAAAAGTAGCTCAGAATAACCTGTAATGCTATTGAAAGGGTTTTTAAGGTCGTGTGCAATAACAGAAATAAGCTTATTTTTAATCGTATCGATGCTCTCAAGCTCCTTATTCTTCTCATCTAGCGCGGTAACCTTCTGCTGAATAGTATCCTTCTGACGTATGATCTCATCATTCTTTTGGGTAAGCTCACTGTTTATTGCTTTTATCCTTCTACTAGAGAGCATAATTACCACCAATAGGCTAAGCACAACCACTAAAAACACACCTGAAAAGAACAGCAACCATTTCTGAGTTCGAATTACATGAGCATTAACAATTTGCTCTTTCCTCAAATGTTCGATTTCCTTCACCTTACTTTCTACCTCGAAAACGGTTTGAATTTGAGCAATGGCCTCTGATTGCAGAATGCTATACAACGAATCCTTTAGCTCGCTTTCAATCTTATAGTACCTGGTGGCATCCCTAAACCTTCCTCTCCTCTCATATACCTGGGCAAGCAGTGCTGCTGTATTCCTTTCCTCGGTTAAGGACCCCAACTCCTGCGCTAGCAACATACTCCTTAGGGCAAAGTTTGTAGCCTCTGAGAAACGTTCCTGCAGCAGGTGTACCTCTGCAATATTCCTGAGGGTTGAGATCATTCCAAACTTGTCATCTACATTTTTCCCTAGCTCATACGCCCTCATGTGGTACTCAAGACCCTTTGCATATGATCCTGTTTTATGGTACACCAGCCCAATATTACTCAAAGTACTAGCCACCCCCCGATCATCACCATTCTGCTCATTCACCTCGAGCGCTTGATAAAAATACTCCAAGGCGGTGTCGAAATCGTTTTGCCTAAGGCTTACGTGGCCAATATTGTTAATGATGATTCCTATATCCCTAAGCTCGGCATTATGCTCTCTATACGACAGAGCCATTTGGTAGTACTCAAGGGCTCGCCTATCGTTCTTGAGCTCAGCAAAGGTGTAACCAAGGTTGTTTAGCGTCGACATGAGCCCCACGTAGTCGTCCTCTTGTTCTCGTATGCTCAAGGCCTCCATCAAATCGGACAAACCTTGATCGTACCTACCCATGACTACCTTTGCTGTACCCATGCTATGCAATGCCCCAGCCAAGCCCTTGGGGTAATCAATACCCTCGCACAGATGATAGGCACGCTGGGCATACTCCAATGATTCACGAGGGTTGCTCCGTCGGTTATTGTATGCTAATGCGTTTAGCGAGTCGACTATTGCAAAAACATCCTGCTGGTTGCCATCCACATTGCCATCAGCAGGTGCAGAGTACCCCGTGAGGTTGCAAATTGCTAGCAAAACAGCTACTACTACCCTATAGAATTTTGTGCTCATGGCCTGGTTTTGAAATTTTATTGATCCAAACGAATCAAATAGCAAATCTGTTTCTATCCATATTCTTCAGCAATTCCTTCAGCACATCTCTTTTTCTGACTGCAACAGGAATATGCTCATCGTTATTTAGCACTACGTGACTTTCAGGAAAACGATTGTATTTTTTCACGAAATTTAAATTTACAAGATGCGATTGATGAACCCTAAAGAAACCCGAATCGGATAGCATATCGTCAAAATCTTTAAGGGTTTTCGATACCATAATTTTGGGGCGATCGGTAAAGTAGAAAATGGTGTAGTTACTTTGCGACTCGCATCTAACAATGCTGTTGACATCAGCCACCACAAGGGCATCGAGGGTTTTGAGTAAGATTTTCTGGGGATTATTCTTGTTGGTTTTTATGTTATCTACAAAGGTTTTAAACTTGTGGTTTGTATCCTCCTCGCGAATGGTCTCACTCAGCTTTTCAATGGCATTAATCAAATCGGTGGGATCAACTGGCTTCAGGATGTAGTCGATGGCGCTAAACTTAAACGCCTTGATGGCGTACTCTTGGTATGCAGTAATGAATACAAACTTGAAGCTTATACTATCAAACTTCATAAGCAAATCGAAACCAGATCCATCGGGCATTTGGACATCGAGAAAAGCCACATCGGGCCTAACATCGTTTATTAGCTTCACCCCCGACTTTACATCGTGCGCTTGACCCACAACCTCAATGCTTGGGCAAAAGAGCTTGAGCATGCTCAGCAACGATTCGCGAGCCAAGGCCTCATCATCAATAATCACGGCAGTTATCATAGTCAAGCTATTTTATAATTAAGGGAATATAGAACCGAACCAATGTCCCCCGGGCATTGGTTTCTGAGCTGGCGGATAGGTTTACCATCTCCATACGTACCTGCTTTCCATATACCAGCCTCAGGTTCTTAAGCCTATCCTTGGTAATACGTGTAGCTAGCGACTGGTGTTTCTTTCTATTGGTTTCGCCAAGCTCCGATGAGCGCTCTATTCCCACACCATTATCCTCAACCTCCAGCTTCAAACCACCTCCCTCAAGCAAAAACCTTATGGTTATATGCCCCTTGGCTTCTAGATAGATAATCCCATGCTCAATGGCATTCTCAATAAATGGTTGTGCCATCATGGGGGGTATAAGGTGATGGTCCAGATCGATCTCGGGGGAGATTTGTATGGTGTACTCGAACTTATTGTCGAAGCGCATTAGCTGTAAATCGAGATAGTGCTCAATGGTCTCTTTCTCCTTTCCTATTGTGATGTGCTGTAGCCTTGAGTTTTCGAGTATTAAACGTACCAGCTTGGAGAAATTTGCCAAGTACTTTCCAGCGAGGTAGGGATCGTTGCGGAAGATGTAGCTCTGAATTGCAGTAAGCGAATTGAAAACGAAATGAGGGTTCATCTGCGACAGCAACAATCGCTGCTCGAGTTCTAAAATCTTGAGCTTATCCTTTTTGCGATAGTAGCCCACAATAGAGAGCACCAAAACTGCTGTTACAACGACAAAGGTGATCAGCGTGGCCGAGACTGAACATTCTTGATAACAGCTCACCAACCAACTAGCTTTTGAAGCAAGAGGGGATGGTGTGTAAGCATTAAGAGGCTCGGCTCGCAAAGGTTCATGCACAAATACTTCCAAAGAGATAGCTCCAGCCCTAAGCTTATTTAAAATTTTGGTACTAACAATCCACATACTACACCCCATAAAGCAAACTAAAAAATTAATGTAAATGAAGCTCCTTGGCCTGGCTGGGAGAAGGCAGTAATGCTACCTCCATGCAACCTCATAATTTGGCGCGATAAGCTTAACCCAACACCCAACCCTTTGGGCTTTGTGGTAAAGAATGGTATAAAATTTTTATCGAGCGCTTCAGGCAATATTCCTTCGCCATTATCAGCATCCTTAATGGTTGCTCTTCGTCGCTTATTAAGGAAACCCCTCATACTAATGATTAGGTCGGCACAAGCATCCAGAGCATGAATTGCGTTTTTAAGCAGATTGATAGTTACTTGTTCCAGCAGCTCTAAATCACACGAAAAGGATATGGTGTCGGGTTCTACCTCATGGGTAAACTTAATGTTTGACTGCTGTAACTCCTTATCGAGCAACGGAGCAATATTACTGAACAGCTCCGATACCTTAATAATGCTGAAGTTAGGCTTTGGAATTCGGGTTAGGTTACGATAGGTGTTAACAAAGTGCATTAGCCCCGTGCGGCGCTTATGGATTGTTTGCAGACCCTGCTGTATCTCGCCCACGGTTTCCTCATCAAAGGTAGCATTGGAATCCTCCTTGCGAGCTTGATTTATGGACTTTACCATAGAGTTGAAGGTTGACGATAGCGAGGCGATGGGCGTATTGGAATTCATGATTTCGTGAGTATGCACACGCTCTTC
>JAVERU010000064.1:0-17125 GCA_034006965.1 Tenuifilaceae bacterium | reverse complement strand
GACAGCCATGACCTTGCTGCTCAATGACAAAACGCCCAAAAGGAGTAAGAACAATAAACGCTTGAGTGCTGCTCTTGATTGCAAATATAGGGAGAAACTACTCAGTTTTTAAATGCGGTTGCCCTGGATATGCTGCAATAGCATATAGGACTTTTAACTACTACTCAAATAGCCTATTCTCTGTTAGGTTTTACATATATGAGTGATAGATGGGTATACTAGATGCATCAATTACCTCACAGCTAAAGCAGAACCATCCCAAAGCTTGCTGCAATAACGTTTATTTCCGAAGAATAAAGGTTACGGGTAGCGAGTACCTTACGGTAATATACTTATCATCCTTTTGCGCTGGGTGCCAGTCGAAATCTACGGTTTTGAAAATTCGTAGGGCCTCCTTATCCAGGTCGGGATCTACCGACTTTTTCAGGTTTACGCTTCCCATTCGGCCCAGGCTATCAACAACAAAAGATACAACAACCTCGCCATCAATTCCACCTCTCCATGCACGTATGGGGTACTCAATATTGCGAGCAATAATTTTGATGGGATCGTTCCCATCGAGCATCATAGGCGGGTTGTCAATCTCCTGCTCTATCCAGCGGCCCTCGGTTAAAACCTGGAACCGATTGGACTGGCCTCTCCAGCTATACTGGCAAACCTTTTTAGTAGTGAAGTTGTAAACATATTCTAAATTACCATCGCTATCGTTAATAACCCAGGGGCCAACCTGCCTGTCATTCTTGTACATACCAAAGGTCAAAGTATCTACCCCATTTTTAGCATAGATAACCCACAGGCTGTCCTTTAGGTTGTTCTTGAAGAAACCAGTTTTGATTAGATTCCCGTTCTCATGCATCTTAACATACTCCCCATGCCTAACATCTCTCTCCTTTTTAAGAACAGTGTAATCTTCGATAACCGACGATTTACTGTCTTTTTTAGTGATGTTTCTTAACTCCTGCGAGTAACCAGTACGGGTAATGCAAGCCAACAGAATGGCTAACAATAGAATCTTCATAACAATAGGGTTAATAATACGATAGCTAATATATACGTTTTAGTTCAAACGGCAACCATTCGATAAGGTAGGTTGTTAATAATACAGGCTAACTGAAAAATACTCACGGGATGACTTCCTGCATAGCGAGTAGTCACCCCGTGAGCAGCGCTAAAATACTAAAAAAGGCAACCCCAGCTGGGGTTGCCTTTTAAACAGCTCAATTTAACGAGTGTTTAGGGAAGAATAACCTGATCAATTACGTGAATCACGCCATTGGTTCCCATAATATCAGTTGCAACTATTGAAGCATCAGCTGTGCCCAACTCAAGAACCGCGTCAGTATCAATATTTGATACTACTGCATATTTAGTGGAAGATTTATAAGCTTGAAATACAATTTTTGTGAAGCTAGTTTGAAGACCGATGTCTCAGCTTGTCGCGGCCTACGAAGCGTAACGAGAGGATGCGAAGCGTAACTGGGGAAGCAACGCCACTTCTGGCTTCTGACTTCCAACCTCTGACAGAAAGGATAATTGTGGGGTTACCCTAATAGTTGTGTCTTTCCACAAAATTGGTAGTTGAACCAAGATAATATAGCTTTAGCTACACCTTCCCCACCAGAAACTTACCCGTTAGGCTCTCTTTGCAACCAGTAATTTCGTTGGGGGTACCAGCAAAAACAAGGTTACCTCCACCCTCGCCGCCCTCGGGGCCCAGGTCGATAATCCAGTCGGCATTCTTTATAACCTCAAGGTTGTGCTCCACCACAATTAGGCTGTGCCCCTTTTTAACCAGCGCATCGAACGACTCGAGTAACTTTTTAATATCGTGAAAATGAAGCCCCGTGGTGGGCTCATCGAAGATGAACAGCTGATGCTGGGTGGCCTGCTCCTTCTGCAAGAAAAACGCCAGCTTAACACGCTGGCTCTCGCCCCCGCTCAACGTGCTCGACGATTGCCCAAGCTTAATATACCCGAGCCCTACATCCTGCAGGGGTTTTAATCGGGTTACCACCTTGGTAGCCGTTTTGTCCTTATCCGAGCCAAAGAACTCGATGGCCTGATTTACGGTCATATCCAGCACATCGTATATATTCTTGTCGCGGTAGCGAACCTCCAACACGTCCTCCTTAAAGCGCTTGCCTCCGCATGACTCACAGGTAAGGGTTACATCGGCCATAAACTGCATCTCAACCTTAATCACGCCCTCGCCCTGGCACTCCTCGCACCGTCCTCCCTCCACGTTGAACGAGAAAGCCGAAGGTTTATACCCGCTTCTAGTGGCGTAGGGCTGCTCCGAGAAGAGTTTGCGAATCTCGTCGTAGGCCTTAATGTATGTTACCGGATTTGAACGAGACGAACGGCCAATAGGGTTTTGGTCCACCATCTCAACCCCTTTCAGCAGATGAATATCTCCATCCACGCCATCGCATTCCCCGGGTTTATCGCCCACACCCAATATCTTCTTGGCCAACGAAGGGTATAGTATCCCTTTTACCAATGATGATTTTCCCGAGCCGCTTACCCCAGTTACCACCACCATACTGTTAAGCGGAAATTGTACATCGATATTTTTAAGATTATTCTCGCGCGCCCCCTTCACTCTAATAAAATTAGTCCATTTGCGTGGTGCGGTTAGTGGTGCAATAATCTCAACTCCATTAAGATATTTGGCAGTGAGGGTTTGTCCCGATTTTAGCATTGCCTCTGGGGTCCCCTCAAACACCACCTCGCCACCATGCCGGCCAGCTAGCGGACCAATATCAATTATGTAATCGGCAGCACGGATTATCTCCTCGTCGTGCTCCACCACCACCACCGTATTTCCCAAATTGCGCAGATTATATAGCACATCAATAAGCAGATGCGTATCGCGCGGATGTAGCCCAATGCTTGGCTCATCGAGGATGTACAGCGAGCCCACCAGGCTTGAACCCAGTGAGGTAGCCAAATTGATACGCTGCGATTCACCACCCGATAGGGTTGACGACAATCGGTTAAGCGTTAGGTAGCCCAAGCCCACATTTAGAAGATACGATATCCTATTCCTAATCTCGGTAAGTATTCGCTTAGCTACCTTTTGCTCATGCTCCGTAAGGGCAATATCTTGGAAAAAATCGTGAAGCCTGGTAATGGGCAAATCAACGAGCTGAGGAAGATTTACACCAGAAACCTTAATGTATGTTGCCTCCTTACGCAGGCGTTGCCCCTTGCACTCGGGGCACAAGGTTTTGCCAGTGTAACGCGACAGCATCACCCTGTACTGAATCTTGTACTTCTGACTCTCGAGGTGGGCAAAGAAATCGTCCAATCCAACAAAACCATCGCCACCACGCCAAAGCAAATCTCGTTGCTCCTGCGTGAGTTGATAGAATGGCTTGTGAATGGGGAAGTTATACCTATCGGCCACCGAGATGAATAGCTTCTTGTACTCGCTCATGGTCTCACCTTTCCAGCAGGCAATGGCATCTTCGTATATCGATAAACCCTTATCGGGCACCACCAGCGCCTCATCTATCCCAATAATCTTACCGTATCCCTCGCATCGGGGGCAGGCGCCAAGCGGATTGTTGAAGCTGAACAGATGCTCGGTTGGCTCCTCAAACGTAATTCCGTCCGCTTCAAATCGATTTGAGAAAACTTCCTCCTTCCGTGTATCCCCTTCGAATGTTGCCAATACGCACACGCCATTGCCCTCGGCAAAAGCGGTTTGTACCGAATCGGCGCAACGGCTCAGGAAATCGTCGTCGTGCGAAACCGAGAACCTATCCACCACCAACCTTAGCTTTGCTTTGGATATGGAGAGCAGCTGTCGAGTTTCGTTGCTATCGATACGCTGAATCTGGTCACCCACCTCAATACGCGTAAAGCCCTCGTTGGCCAGCATGGTTAGGCGCTGCTCAACCGTTTCCTTCTCCCTAATATTTATTGGAGTCAAAAGCATCTGCTTGGTACCCTCGGGAAACGAGGCGATGAAATTAACCACATCGGTAACGCTGTGCTTGGTCACCTCAATGCCCGAAATCGGCGAATAGGTGCGCCCAATTCGGGCATAAAGCAATTTAATGTAGTCGTAAATTTCGGTTGATGTTCCAACCGTCGACCGAGGGTTCTGCGTGTTCACCTTCTGCTCAATGGCAATGGCGGGGGGGATTCCCGAGATTAAATCCACCTCAGGCTTGGAGATTCTCCCCAGAAACTGGCGGGCGTATGCCGATAGGCTCTCGACATAGCGCCTTTGCCCCTCGGCATAAAGGGTATCGAAGGCTAATGATGATTTACCAGAGCCGGAAAGGCCCGATATTACAATTAGCTTATTTCGAGGTATATCAACGCTAACATTCTTAAGATTATGAACCCTAGCGCCCTTTATAGAAATTACATTCTGGTTTTGCATTACTGTAGAAATTAACCCACAAATGTAGGCAAAGATTTGCTTTTATACCATTGGTAAACACACAGGCTCACAGCATTACAATCATCATTTCCCTAATAATCAACTCATAGCAGTCTTTTGTATTACATTTTTTTGGTAGATTTGTTTTTTTTCGCTTATTTGGCACAGTAAATGCTAGCAAATACAAACACTAACCATTAAAATCGATTGCCTATAGAATCACATCTACCCAACTAATCAATAAGTAAGGAGATGGATTTGAGCACAAAGCATCAAACCGATAATGAGCTTGTAGAGCAGTTCATTTCGGGCAATCAGCAGGCAATTGATACCCTTATCCGTAGGCATCGCAAAAGAGTATTTGGCTACATATTACTTTTAGTTAAGAATCATACTTTGGCCGAAGATATTTTTCAGGACACCTTTGTTAAGGTAATTCAATCGCTACAGTTTAGAAAATACACCGATAACGGACGTTTCGTTTCGTGGGTGATGCGAATTGCCCACAACCTAATAATTGACCATTTTAGGCGCGAAAAACAGCTTAATACGGTTTCGAACGAGAGTACCCCGGTGGATATTTTTAACTCGTCGCGCTTCTCTGATAAGAATGTGGAGGAGCATATTGTTTACGACCAAATACTATCGGAGGTAAGGGTACTTGTGGACTGCCTCCCCGACGAGCAGAAAGAGGTTGTTCTGCTTAGGCACTATGCAGGGCTTAGCTTTAAGGAGATTGCCGAGCAAACCAATGTGAGCATCAACACGGCCTTGGGTCGTATGCGGTATGCCCTTATTAATATGCGGAAGATTATGGAGGAGAGAAATATTTGCCTATCCAAATAGAAACAAACGTTGACTTTTAAGGTATTTGTGGATCATAGTAGCATATATTTCCTTTCACTAGTGTCCAACTAAGTATTTTTTTAAATGATAATAATGTAATAGATTTCTCGCTTCGCTCGAAATGACAGGCTGTTACGCTGTAGGGGAGAGGGGGGTGAAGGCGGCGTAGCCGCCTTCACCCCCCTCTCCCCTTAGACCTCTTGAAAGTACTGTCATTTCGAGCGAAGCGAGAAATCTATATTTATTAGTCGGTCAGTAGTGATTTCCTTTGCGACTTTCTCAACATTTGGGTTACATAGAATATGCGTTCTACAAAATTCGCAAGAGTTCCACTATGTAGCGCTTAAAGACATTTATTTCTGTAGGTTTTTTGGTTGAATAAAAATCATACCAATAAATTTTAAAACGAAATTACAATATCAGGTTGTTATAGTCGTTTTACTGTTGAAAACTAATTTATGCAATGCATACCAACAGTAAAATGCCTATGAATAAAACTTTTACTCCAATTCTATGGAACCTCCAGAGCTTTCAGGATTATCAGATTGACGAAATTTACAACCTACACAACCTGTTAAAACCTCTGGATACATTCCAAAATCTTCTGAAAGATATTGACGAAAAAGCGCCTGATGTCTCGGACGAAGTTATCCAAAGGATAATGAATCGAACTAACTAACAACAGGTTACATTACCATTTAAAAAAGCCAGAAATTTTTTCTGGTTTTTTTTTGCTTTATTCAAATTCAATATGATATATTTGTGATACCATTTTAATATCATTAATCTAAAAAAATATGAAAACACAGGAAGAACCCTTCAAAGGATTAAAGTTGAACGGCATACTAATGCTAATCTTCAACTTTCTGCTACTATTTGGCATCGTATTCCTATTCATTAAGCTGGTTAGCGCTTCAGGCATCAGCCCGCTAATGGCTACCCTATCGGGCATTGGACTGGGAGTACTGTTTGTCCTAAACTGTATATTCTGGGGAGGATTTATGCAAATTGAACCCAACGAGGCACGAGTAATGGTTTTCTTTGGCAAGTACGAGGGAACGGTTAAAGAGAACGGTTTCTTTTGGGTAAACCCATTCTACGCCAAGCAAAAGCTTACGCTTCGCGCCCGCAATCTCGATGCCGATCCCATTAAGGTGAACGACAAGAGCGGAAACCCCATCATGATCGGTATGGTGCTAGTATGGCGACTGTTCGACACGTACAAAGCATCATTCCTAGTCGACAACGCATCGATGGCTGCCAATACTGCTGGGGCAACATCCACCGCCCGACTTAACGAGAAGATGATGGCCTACCAGAACTTCGTTAAGATACAGTGCGACGCTGCCCTTCGCTACGTTGCTGGGATGTTTGCCTACGATATGAACGAGGCCGAAAGCGCTAAAGAGCTAACCCTACGCTCGCACGGCGATGATATTAACAAAATACTTGAGGAGCAAATCAACGAACGTCTTGCCATTGCAGGTATTGAGGTGGTTGAAGCACGCATAAACTACCTTGCCTATGCCCCCGAGATTGCCGCCGTAATGCTACGCCGCCAGCAGGCCGATGCCATTATATCGGCTCGCGAAAAGATTGTTGAGGGCGCTGTGGGGATGGTTAAGCTGGCGCTGAATAAATTGGCCGAGGAGAAAACCATTGAGTTCGACGACGAGAAGAAAGCCGCCATGATTAGCAACCTAATGGTAGTGCTTTGCTCCGAGGAGTCGGCAACTCCAATTGTAAATGCCGGGACGTTACACCAATAGATAAGTTATGGCGAAAAAGAAATCATTTGTGCTACGGATTGATCCGGACAAGCTGGAGGCTTTGGAGAAGTGGTCGGCCGATGAGTTCCGTAGCATAAATGGTCAGATAGAATGGATTATAGATCAGGCGCTGAAAAAAGCAGGGCGATATAAAAAAACATCAACAGATGAAAAAGATTAGCAAGCTATGGTTATTCCTTATCATAACCTTTACCATCAACTTCTCGATGGTAGGAATTTTTTTAAGCTTGGGGTACGAATACAAAGATACCGAAGGAGTTATCCTTGGCGTTTTGTATATGTTTGTTCCAATGCTTGCAGCCCTTTTTGTCGAAAAAGTTGTTCATAAGCAAAAGGCTGCCAAATCGCTTTTTATATCGTTTAAATTCAATTGGTGGTTTTTAGTCGCCATTATTATACCAATTGTTTATGCAGGGCTATCTATAGGCATAAGCCTAATGTTTCCCGGGGTCTCGTTCTCGATGGAAATGGAGGGTCTTTTCACACGCTTCGAGGGGTTAATTACACCTGAGGAGATGGAGCGAATGCAGCAGGCGCTTGCTGCATCGCCCATACACCCAATTCTTTTAACCCTTATCCAAGGATTTGTTGGTGGCATTACGATAAATGCTGTTGCCGCATTTGGTGAGGAGTTGGGTTGGAGGGGTTTTCTGATAAAAGAGTATAAAGATTTGCATTTTGCCAAAGCCAGCTTAATAATTGGGATTATTTGGGGAATATGGCACGCCCCCATGATACTGATGGGGCATAACTACCCTAACAACCCTCAAGTTGGCGTGCTAATGATGACCATTTGGTGCATACTGCTTTCGTTCCCATTCAGCTACATTGCCATTAAAGCAAAATCGGTTATTGCTGCGGCATTAATGCATGGAGTGATTAATGGAACTGCCGGTTTAAGCATAATGCTTGTGGTTGGAGGCACCGACCTTACGGTAGGCGTAACGGGATTAGCTGGCCTTATTGCTTTAGCAATGGTTGCTCTTGCTATCTATATCTACGACTATAAAATATCAAAAGAAAAGATTATGGGGCAAACGCTGGCCCAGACCTTAAACAAACAAAATTAAAAAAACCATGCCATTAGTACGATCGAAACAACCCTGCCCCAAGTGCGGCAGCAAAGATTTTGAGCTTGGTGAGGCCTACATTGCAGGCAGCATGCTAACCAGAATCTTCAATATCCAAAACCGAAAGTTCAGCTCATTCACCTGTGTAAAATGCCGGTACACCGAATTTTACCAAGTGCCCATGCGCAAAGCGCTAAATGTGCTCGATTTCTTTGTGGGATAAAATCAGCAGAGATGAAAAGGCTTATACAAGTTGCAGCGCTTTTGCTATGCTTTGGTGCTGCATATACAACCAATGCGCAAAGCGATGGGGATAAAGCCTATCGCTCATCGGAAGTAGCAATATTCAACGGACGCGACACGCTAAGGGGAACCCTGCTCCTACCCGATGGCAAAGAAAAACCAGCCGTTGTTCTTATTATTGCAGGCTCGGGCCCCACCGACAGGAATGGAAACCAGTTTGGTATGACCAACAACAGTTTGAAGTTTCTGGCCGAAGAGTTAGCTACAAACGGAATAGCATCGCTACGATATGATAAACGTGGTGTAGGCTTTAGCCGCAGCAACCAACCCGAGAGCGAGCTTATTTTTGATGATTTCATTAACGATGCTGCAATATGGCTCACGATGCTCAAGGAGAGCGGTAACTACTCAAAAATATGTGTAGCTGGACACAGCGAGGGATCGCTTATAGGAATGGTTGCTGCGCAAAATGTTGGTGTAGATGGCTTTATATCCATTGCTGGCTCGGGCAAACGGATTGATAAAATCCTTTTAGAACAATTGAGCCAAATCCCAGAACCAATGCTTAACGATGCTAAAATTATAATCGATAGCCTTGCTACCGGGCAACAGGTAAAAAGGATTAACCCTATGTTGCTATCGCTTTTTCGGCCCAGCGTGCAACCATACCTAACTAGCTGGATGAGATTAGACCCAACCGTGGAGCTTGGCAAGCTAACCATTCCAATACTAATTGCACAGGGGACTACCGATATTCAGGTTTCGACCGAAAATGCAGAACTGTTGGCTAAGGCCAACCCGCTAGCACAACTGGTAGTGGTTGAGGGGATGAACCACGTGCTAAAGATGGTTGAGATGGAACGGGAAAAGAATATGGCAGCATACATCAACCCAGACCTGCCTATTTCTGAAGAGTTGATTAGTGCAATTGTTGAATTTGTGGGAGAATAATACTTTGTGATTTATCATTGTTGTCCGGGGAAATTAATGCTACAAAATAAGATCCTTCACTCCACTGCGTTACGCCTGCTTGCCAGCCATAGCCGTCAAGCTAAGCAATTTTCAATACCCTCGTAGAGCCTGCCTGGCTGGCAGACAGGGGTTGATAGCGATTGGGTTTAAATAGCAAAACCTAAAGCACCCCTGCCTTACTGCCGAAGGCAGGCAGGCCGTAGGGCGTGCAATAGATATTAGGAGCCCTTATTGCGCATCTACGAAGCGCTTAAAATCATTTGTATTAATCTCTTCAATCGCTATATGCCCTCTACGAGGGCTATAGTATTAATATTCTGTATAAACCAATCAAAAGAATTGTTTTTATTTATTTGTTTTGTGTCCTTAACTTGACGACTATGGCTTGCCAGCAGGCAAGTTCAGGATGACAGTGCGTTATAAATTGAAGGGGAGAGGGGGGGCTTGGTGGCGGCTTCGCCGCCACCAAGCCCCCCCCTCTCCAAACATTATGAATAGCCTGTCATTTCGACCGCCTGCCTGAATGACGCAGTCAGGCAGGAAGGGAGACCACGAAGTAGCAGCGAAGCTAAATCTTTAAAAAGTTTACCAGACACTACTGGTAATTTATATTAACACTGAGGATTTTATTATACTCCTGTTGGAAATTACCTGAACTTGAATAGGGCTAGTTCTCCTGTTAGTTAAAAGCTACAGAGATCAAACACTGAGGACACAGAGCAATTTTGATAATTTACCTTGCGGTAAATTATCAAAAAAAACAGAGAGCGGCTGGTCTTAAGTATTTTTAAATACTCACGGGGTGACCTATTTGCTTAGCAGATAGTCACCCCGTGAGGAAATACATTGCTACCGCACGAGTCCCCTCGTGTGGGTTTTCTATTCTTCATTGCCACACGAGAGGACTCGTGCGGCAGCGTTGGGAGGACGATACAACAAGCAGCTTACTATTTTGCCCTGCGGTAGTAGTAATCGGCTCGTTGTTTATTATCGAAGCGAGTGTAAATATTCCCCAAGTATTGAGCATATCGAGGGTCGGGATTACTCTTGTAAAGCCGCTCGAAATAATCGCGCGAGCGCTGGAAATCGGCATTAATAATTTCGAGTGCATTGAGCAGCTGGCGATACTGCTTATTGGTTCTGTTCTTCTGATAGGCCTTCATCTCACTCTGGTAGGCTGCCTCGGCGCTATTGAAAAGTTCAATGGCAAGCGATTCCATAGCCTCGGTGTTGCCTGGTTCATGCTTTAGAATTCTTTCGGCGGTTGCAACTACCTTTTCGGTATCACCACTGCGCTTCACCATCTTCAGATAAGCTAGCTGCACATTGTGGCTATCCTTACAATCACTATGCAGGTTATCCCAAAGGTCAACGGCTAAATCCCAATTCTCGCTCTTTATGTATGCTAAAAACAGCTGACAGCGTACCCCGTCAATCTCATCACCGTTGGGGTAACTATCGAGATAAATGTTCAGGTTGATTATTTCGCGGGATAGATTGTCAATCTTTAGATATGCTTTAGCCAAAGTAAAATATGTAGCACCATTGGCTGCTTCCAACTCCTTGGCTCTCTCTAAATAATCTAACGTCTTCTGGGTTTGTCCTACCTCCCATGCTGCTAATCCAGCATTCCTATATATGGCCCCATCGGCCACCTTACCTCGACTTGTGCCAAGGGATATCAAGCTATCATAGGCGTTTAGAGCGGCGGAATAATCTGATTTATCAAACGCTATCTCTGCATCAGTTTTAAGCTGCGACATCTGCTTTGAGACCGTGCAAGAGGTAACCATTGCTAGAGCAAGCACTGGAATAAGTAATCTTTTAATCTTCATCTAATTGTATTTTTTAACAAGCCGCAAAGGTAATAACAAATGGAGAATTTAAAAGATAAGCGAGCGTGTAACTCGCGATTCTATGAGTGCCTATCAGGCATTGTGCCATAGGACTAGCAAAAATTACTTCTTTAAATACTCCTCAAACAACTTCTCAAACTTATCAATCTTAGGCAGTATAACCATTTGGCAGTATGGTTGTTTGGTGTTGTTCTCAAGGTAATTCTGGTGGTAATCTTCAGCTTTATAAAATGCGGTGAATGGAGTTATCTCTGTAACAATGGGATCGTTCCAAATAGCAGCTCTACTAAGCATATTCTTCACATCATATGCTATACTTTTTTGGTCTTCGGAGTGATAGAATATGGCTGATCGGTACTGCGTGCCCACATCGGCACCTTGCCGATTAAGCATAGTAGGGTTGTGGGTTTTGAAAAATATCTCAAGGATTTTAGCATAGCTAATTACGGTGGGATCGAACCTTACCTGCACCACCTCGGCATGGCCTGTTAAACCCGATGACACCTCTCGGTAAGTAGGGTTTGCAATCTTCCCACCCGTATATCCCGATACAACATCGTGCACACCATTTACCCTTTCGAATATAGCCTCCACACACCAAAAGCACCCTGCGCCAAGGGTGGCCGTTTCTAAATCAGTATTCTTCATCTTATAAGATATTTTTTGTGAGCTAACCGACCCAAAAGTTAATAGAGTTAATAGGGTTAGGCTTAGTAGTTTGGACATACCATAATTTTCAATCAAAACAAATCTGGAGTAGCAATTGTTCAGAATACACAAAGGGATATTGCTGCGAGAGATGCCTTAGGGGAGATGAACCTTGATGTTAGATGATGTGCAGACAATACTTGCATTGAAAAAGCACACTTAAACTGCGCAGCTTATGAAGAGAACTAAAAAAATGGGGCTCGCATTGCGAGCCCCATTTTGGCTTGAATATGAATGATTATGATTATCCGCTATAATGCCTATGACAAATGAGTTGATTAAAATGACACGGCATTGTGAATCCGCCAGCCGGCGGATGAAGCAATCTTTTAATTAACAGGATTTT
Organism: Tenuifilaceae bacterium; assembly: GCA_034006965.1. GTDB lineage: Bacteria > Bacteroidota > Bacteroidia > Bacteroidales > Tenuifilaceae > Perlabentimonas. Next base: position 4,898 of record JAVERU010000064.1, on the reverse strand, counting down.
ATAGATTGCTTCAACCCACAAAGCACGAGGGTTTGACTTCGTCGAGCACTTCGTGGTTCGTATGACGCAAAGGCTTTAGGTACCATAACGGCCAATCATTTTAATGATTTTGGCTCTAGTACTTAAAAATCTTACTGTTTTTCACCTCCTCCACTTTACCAAATGAGCCTAGCTGCTTCTTATCCAGCATTTTTGTATCAACTACTATAGCAATTGCTATTGGTTTTGTTTTGATTCTTTTAGCGTAAAAGTCAAACACATCGTCAAACGAAACCGCGCTATACTCTTTTACCAATTCAATACGAGGATCCTCTGTGTAACCAGCTTTCATCCAACTCTCAACAGTTTGTGTAAGTTGGCGTTTTGATGGTGAGGACGATACAGCTGCCTGGAGTAGATAATCCTTGATATTATCCATTCTCTCGGGATACTGTGGCATGTCGTTAATTAGACGTAAGAATTCGCCAATTGCATCAAGTGTTTTATCTCCCTGTGTTCCGATGTAACCAGTAAACATAGCTTTTCGGCCAGGAACTGGGGGAATACTATAGTTGGCACTTGCTGTATAGGCAAACGAACGCAACTCTCTTAGTTCCTGCAGTACAAGACCATTAAAACCTCCACCAAAGTACTGGTTAAATGCATCGATTATATGTCTTTGAGCTAGGTCATACGCCTCACCCTGCATAAAAATGTAAACATCGCTTTGGCGAGCATTCTTATTGTTAAGCAAGTATATAGTATTCTCAGAATACTGTGCTGTTGGGGTTGAAACTGGGGAACTGCTTGGTTTAAGGTTTGCGGGAAAAGCCAAGTTTGATTTTAGCAAGTCCTGAACCTCTTTGTACGAAAACTGACCAGTGTAGTGCACTGATGTTTCGTACTGAGTAGCTTTGATGAAATTTGCTGCTAGCTTTGAAACGGTAAGCCCAAGTATTTCGGAATTTGACAAGCGATTTAAATAGCTGGAGTTCTCTCCATACCTTAAAAATTCGCTAAGTGCCTGCGATTGCAAATCTTTATCGCGCGACTCCATACTACGGGAACCTAGCTGGCTTCCTTTTAAGCTATTAAGCTGCCTTTCGTCGAGAGAGGGCATCAGATAGGTACGCGACAGTAGCTGGCATGCCCGAGCTAAGCTAGACTCCTTGCCCCTAAGGGTCACGTAGGTATAACTCTTATCGTTCGAGAAGTTAACTGTACACCCTAGCTTGCTAAACTCTTTCTTTAGGTCGTAAGGTGTATACTGAGCCATAATTCCAGCTCTATTCATTAGGTTAACGCTAAAATCGAGGCCAGGTATCTCAATACTACCTGCCCCATACTTAATGGTTAGTGTGAAGATGCTACTCTCGGGATTCTCAGAATGGAATAGAGTAACCCCTGGGGCTAATTCACCTTTAGAAAAATCATTTGCAAAGTCGATGGGTTTGAATGGTGGAACCTCAACCTTTTCGTCTAACCATTTCTGTGCAAAGGCTGAGGTTTTGCCTGTAGCCGGTACTATTGGCTTATACTCAGGTTTTGGAAGTTTATCCTTGCTGGGCTCACCTATTAAGGATTGAAATGCAAGATATGGAGCATCAAAATACTTCTTAGCTACTTCAATCACATCCTTCTTTGTAATCTTCTTAATTAGCTCAACATAATTTTCGTACTCCTCAATAGTCATATCGGTACCAAAAGCCCTAGCCAACATCATTCCATAGCTTAGATTCGATTCCTTTGATAATTCAAAGTTCATTATCATCTCATCCTTCACCGATTCAACTAACCACTCGTCAACTTCACCTTTCATAAGTTGCTGTAGGGTTGAAGTGATGGCATTCTCCACACCATCAAGCGATTCGAATCGTTGCTGGGCTCCATCGTAAACTGGAATTCCAATTATTGAAATACTACCCGCTTGGCGTTGCGACGATATTGACACAGAGATATTCTGCACATTACCGTCAAGCACTATTTTATCTAACAGACCTGTTCTGTTGCGATTGGTAAGGACGCTGCTAAGAACCTCGATCTTATAGGTATCATCCGATCCTGATGGCACGCCCTTATACCCCATCATCAGAACCGGCATAGGCGTTAGCTTCTTCTTTATTGTAGATTTCTTGCTTATGGTAGGCTCTTCTATTTTAGCACGTTGTATATCATCTTTTGCCCCCCACCGACCCAATGTTTGCTCCACTAACAGCTTTGCATCTTGGGCATTAATATCACCCGATAGAATTAATGCCATGTTGGATGGAACATAGTAGGTATTATAAAACTCCATCAGCTTGCTTATGGAAGGAGTTTTTAGGTGCTCGGTAATACCAATTATTGGTCGAGCATAAGGATTGGCCTCGCCATACAGGCTATGGTTAAACTCCTCGAAAAGGACCTGAAACGAATCATCGCTATACATATTCTTCTCCTCGTATACCGTTTCAAGCTCGGCCTGAAATCCTCTGAATACGGGGTTTTCAAATCTATCGGCTTGAAGTACCAGCCACTTCTTAAGCATAAAGGAGGGGAATACGTTGAAGTAATACGTCATGTCGTAGCTGGTAGCTGCATTAAGTGATGTACCACCAATTGCCTGAATTAGATTGCTAAACTCATTGTTTATGGTGTATTGGCCGGCGAGTAACGACTCCTCATTAATTTTAAGCTGAATAGCTTCGCGCTCGGCCTCGGGTGCCAGAGCCAGCTGGTCGTAAAGTTCAATTATCTTCTCGTAATGAACTTTCTCCTTGTCCCAATCGGTGGTGCCCACATTCGTCGTTCCTTTGAAAAGCATATGCTCAAGGTAGTGAGCTAATCCTGTAGCATCATCAGGCTCGTCAACCGACCCGGCTTTTACAACAATACAACCAAAAACAGATGGAGTAGTAGAATCTTCACTTACAATTACTGTTAGCCCGTTGTCAAGCTTAAATGTGCTAATCTGGGCGCTAACACATACACCTAACGAAAGGGCAAGGAATAATAACACAATTCTTCTCATGTCAAATAAGCATTTTAGGTTAAATTAAAATATGGTGTGATAATAGTTTCTTTATTCAAAGTTATGATTAATTTTTATAAATATTTTCGAAATTTTACAAATAATATTACATATTACTATGCTTATTACACAACTAATTGTTAAGCAAAAGCTCGTATAATGCGTAACATTACTGACCTATAAATTTTGAAGTACGTTGTAATAGACATTTTCTTACTGCAAACTTCCCTTGTTAACACCAACAAAAAAGGAGCGGCAATACGCGCCACCCCTTTTGATTTATGCAGTTTGCTTCTTTGCTACTTATTAAAAAAGTCTAAAATAGCAAGCATGCTTTGAGGATCGGACCAGTTGATGTTGTTACTCTTCACAAACTTTCTAAACTCCTTCGACTCCTCCTTATCAAGCTCCTTGGAAATTCCTCTCCGCGTAGCGGGGTAAACCTCACCCTTGGTAACAATATAATACTTATACTTTACGGGGAGTGGAATACCCTCATCTCTACCCTCTCTTAGCAACATATGGTTTACAATGTTTTTACCCCCAATCTCTATCGACGAAAGCTTCATAATAGCCGATGAGCTGGATGAAGCACCGTATGCACCCGATGAATTGAATAGGCTATCGAAATCGCCAAGTATAAGGGTAGCCACAAAGCCACGCTCCTCGCTACCCACAACCTTCATGACGCTACCATCAACAACCATATATATATCGTTACCAATGGTAACCATCACAATATCTTTATTAAGTGCTTCTTTAATAATGCCTTTGTCTAGGTAATGGAGGCGGCTCTCCTGTACATGGATGTTAAACTTGGCATTCAGCTTCTCCCGGCCGGCAAGGTAAAGCGTTCCGTCCATAAACTCGGGGTACACATATGGCCATAGGGTAGTGCAATGCTGTGCGCTAGCAAATAAGGCGCTTACTGCAAGAATAGCTGCAATTAAAAACCTTTTCATGATTGGTAAAATTTTAGATTAATTAATGGATGTATTTTGTATTTCCCTGTTTACTAAACATACAGGTTTAGCTACAATAATTATGCAATATACAAACTTTTAAAAAGAATAATTTACACAAAAGTAATAAGATAAAGATATTAATAAGTTCTTCTCATTACTCAATAATAGATAAAAAAAGGGAGGCGATTCAGATTCTGAATCGCCTCCCTAATCAACTAAGTAATTACTAGTTTAGTTAACTAATCTTCCTTTAATATTACGATCTTTTATTACGTAGTTTGTTTCAACACTTGATTTGGCTGCCTTTGTCCAAATAGATTGAGAATAAAGGTCATACCAACCAATATCATCTGGATCGGTAAGAGAATAATAAATAAATCCTAATCCAACCATCTCAATAGTACCATCGTCGTGAATAAAGCCTTTAGCAACACCACCATACCCTGTGTAACCGTTCCAAACTTCAAGTTCGTAACCTGCCAAAGGATGACCATCAGCGAAAGTTAGGAATTGACCCCATCCATCAACAACAGGAATATTAAATGAAGCAAAATCGCCATTAAACTCTGCAACGATATCATCCTGCGAATCTAACAGTCCACTTATTACCACAAGTCCTGGGTCGGTTGCATGTGCGCTCAATGTAACCTCGTACTCGGTAGCAACTGGCCCATCGAATGCAGACACTAAGTTTCCAATTACATAGTCACCTAGAACTAAATCACGAGTATACCCATAGGAAATCAACCAGCTAAGCTCAACCGCAGCATTGGGGCTACCGTAGCGAGTGCGGTAAGCGCCTTCGGCTATCCTAACGGTTACGGTCTCGCCGTAAACTGGGGTGCGTGGGGGGGTAATGGTTACCACATTACCAGCAATGTCTACATTGGCTTGGGGAACCTTTATGCTAATGGTAGTAGTTGCTGTGGCATAATCAAATACTA